>JBGSII010000178.1:0-3594 GCA_041742555.1 Ilumatobacteraceae bacterium | reverse complement strand
CGGCCTCAGGAAGGCGGCCGTCGCCGCCGTCGTCGACGGTCGTGAGACCGACCTGACGGCACCGTTGCGCGACGGCGCGGTGGTCTCGATCGTCACCGCGGGCACCGATGAGGGCCGGCACGTGCTTCGACACTCGACGGCCCACGTGATGGCGCAGGCGGTGACCCGTCTGTTCCCTGGCGCGAAGTTCTCGATCGGACCCGCGATCGAGAACGGTTTCTACTACGACTTCGAACTGCCCGGTGGTACGACGTTCAGCGACGACGACCTCGAGCGCATCGAGGCGGAGATGCGAGAGATCGTCACGGCGAACCAGCCGTTCGTGCGGTCCGAGATGTCGATGGCCGAAGCGAAGGAACTCTTCGCCGACCAGCCCTACAAGATCGAGATCATCGAGCGCGTCGAATCGGCGGAAGCGGACAACGACGACGCCGCCGAGGTGGGCGAGGGGGGCGAGGGAGGCGTGATCAGCGCGTACCGCAACACCGACTCGTTCGTCGACATGTGTGTGGGCCCGCACGTTCCCTCGACCGGCAAGCTCGGCTTCTTCAAGCTCCAGCGTGTGTCGGGCGCCTACTGGCGTGGCAACGAGAAGGGCCCGATGCTGCAGCGGATCTACGGAACCGCGTGGGAGTCCAAGCAGGCGCTCGCCGACCACCTCCATCAGCTCGAGGAGGCGGCCAAACGCGATCATCGCAAGCTCGCCACCGAGCTCGACCTGCTGAGCTTTCCCAGCGAGCTCGGCGGCGGTCTCGCGGTGTGGCATCCCAGGGGAGCGATCGTGCGCAAGCTGATGGAGGACTACAGCCGCACGCGCCACGAGCGCGGCGGCTACGAGTTCGTCTACACACCGCACCTCGCGAACGGCAAGCTCTTCGAGACCTCGGGGCACCTCCAGTGGTACGCCGACGGGATGTACCCGCCGATGGAGATGGACAACGGCACGTACTACATGAAGCCGATGAACTGCCCGATGCACTGTCTGATCTTCCGGAGTCGCCAACGCAGCTATCGCGAGCTCCCGTTGCGGCTGTTCGAACTCGGCAACGTGTACCGGTACGAGCGCGCCGGCACGTTGCACGGCCTCATGCGCATCCGCGGATTCACGCAGGACGACAGCCACATCTACTGCACCAAGGAGCAGATGGCCGCCGAGGTCGCCAGCCTGCTCGACTTCGTGCTGTCCGTGCTGCGGGCGTTCGGGTTCGAGGACTTCACGTTCAACCTGTCGACCAAGGATCCGGAGAAGTACATCGGGAGCGACGAGATCTGGGACGAGGCGACCGAGGCGCTCCGTCATGCGCTCGACGCGCATGGTCTCGACTACGCGGTCAAAGAGGGCGACGCGGCGTTCTACGGCCCGAAGATCGACATCGATGTCAAGGACGCGATCGGACGCTCATGGCAGCTGTCCACGATCCAGGCCGACTTCCAGTTGCCGGAGCGATTCGATCTCGAGTACGTCGGTGCCGACAATGCCCGCCACCGCCCGATCATGTTGCACCGGGCGTTGTTCGGTTCGATCGAGCGGTTCTTCGGCGTCTTGCTCGAGCACTACGCCGGGGCCTTTCCGACGTGGCTCGCTCCCACCCAGGTACGCGTGCTCGCCGTTGCCGAGGCGCACGAGCCGTACGCGGTGTCCGTTGTCGAGGCCCTCGAGGCGGCAGGCGCTCGGGTCGACACCTCGCCCGCCGACGACGGACTCGGCAAGCGAATCCGCAATGCCAAGCTGGAGAAGGTTCCGTACGTCCTCGTGGTGGGCGACGACGACGTCGCCGCCGGCACGGTCGGTGTCAACCCACGTGGCGGTGACGTCGAGCGCGGGGTACCCCTGGCGCAGTTCGTCGAGCAGTTCCTCGGCGAGCTCGCCGAGGCCGAATCGGCAGCGCTCGGCGCCTGATCATGCTCGAACGGATCTGGTCGGGGTGGAGATCGAGCTACGTCAGCGCTGCCCCGGTTCGCTCCGGCGTCGACCCTGTCGAGTCCGGAAGCGTCTTCACGAGACTGCTGCGTTCGGGGGTCGCCGATACCGAGACCCACATCATCCATCGCGGTCGGACCTGCTTCGTGATCGTCAACATCTTTCCGTACACCACCGGCCACGTGCTGGTGGTCCCGTACCGGGAGGTCGCCGACCTCGATGGCCTGACCGCGGAGGAGACGGTCGAGCTGTGGGCCACGGTCAGCGACGCGGTCCGCGTGCTGCGCTCGGTCTATGCGCCCGACGGCATGAACGTCGGGTTGAACCTCGGCCGCCCGGCAGGTGGTTCGGTTCCCGACCACCTGCACGTGCACGTCGTGCCGCGCTGGACCGGCGACTCGAACTTCATGGCTGCGATCTCGAACACGCAGACGCTTCCGGAAGCGCTCGTCGACACCGACTCGAAACTCCGCGCCGGCTGGGCCCAGGACGCGACGGAGCGTCAGTAGCCTGGCACGGATGACCGACGACCTCCGCGACGAACTTCCCGAGGATCTCGATCCCTCGAGGTTCGTCGGGCCCTACCAGTTCCCCGACAACAGCCGTCGGCGCTGGCCCGGAGTGATCTACCTGACGATCGCTGCGATCTGCGTCGTCGCGTACGTGGCCTTCGACGACTCCGCCATCGTCAACGAGGGATGGCTCGTCGGAGCCGGCGTGCTCGCCGCCGTCGGTGTGTTCTCGATCACCAGCGGTTGGAGAATGCACGTCGACGAGACACAGGCGCTCGTTGCAGCCCAGCAGGCGCTCGGATTCCCGGTGGGGCACGCATCGGCGCAGCAGGTGTGGCGGGGGCTGCGGAGCCGGCCGACGTGGCGCGTGTTGTGCTATTCGGCGGAGGATCCTCCGGCGCAGCGTGGTCTCGTGCTCGTCGATGCCATCGATGGCCGCGTCATCGAGCACCTGCGCGAGGAGAACCCCGACGTGTCCGCCGAGTCGCGATAGCGTCGATTCGATGTTCGACGGCAAGTTCCGCACCCCGGTCGACAAGGCCGTCAAACCCGTCGGTGCAGCGCTGCGCAAGACGGGTTTGACACCTGACCACCTGACCATCCTGGGCCTGCTCGTCGGCGTTGGTGCCGCCGTTGCGATCGGCGCCGGATACCTCCGCCTCGGCCTCGTGCTGGTGATTCTCGCCGCGCTGCCCGACCTGTTCGACGGCGCGCTCGCGAAAGCCTCGGACACGGCGAGCCAGCGGGGGGCCTTCTTCGACTCGACGGTCGACCGGATCACCGACGCACTGCTCCTCGGCGGTATCGCCTGGTACCTCGCCAGCGAGGAATCGGCCCACATGGCCCTGTTGCCGTACGCCGTGATGGCGGTGTCGAGCCTGATCAGCTACCAGCGCGCCAAGGCGGAATCGCTCGGAATCGACGCCAAGGGTGGCCTGATGGAGCGCGCCGAGCGGATCATCGCGATCTGCCTGGGCCTGTTGATCCCGGTGTTGTTGATCCCGATCCTGTGGATCATGCTGGTGCTCACCTCGATCACGGCGATTCAGCGTTTCGTCAAGGTCTGGAGGCAGGCGGCGGTCGCACCGGTGACGGCCGCTCGGATCGAGATGCGCCGGTCGCGGCGCCAGAGCCGACGGGTGGCGCGCACCGAACGTCGCC
>JBGSII010000177.1:0-17114 GCA_041742555.1 Ilumatobacteraceae bacterium | reverse complement strand
CCCGGCGAGGACCGCCGCGCGTTCGGTGGTCAGGCGACGGGCGATCGCCACGGCGAGGACGGCGGTCAGCGCCCACCCCACGCTCGGATACAACTTGAGTGCGTAGAGGTCCTGGCCGACCAGTGCGGTCACCGGAGCCAGCAGGTAGCTGTCGAACGGTGCCGTGTAGGCCAGCCCGGGGATGATGATCCGGAACTGACCACGAAGGACCTCCGCCGACTGCAGGCCGGTGTAGGCCTCGTCGGCGAGCAGGAACCCGCGTTGGGTCGAGATCACCCACAGCCGAATCGCCAACCCGAGCCCGAACACCAGCACGGTCCACGGCGACGCCAACAGCCGAGCCGTCGGCCAACGGGGCCCATCGGCTCGGCCGGTGAGCAGCGGGGCCGATCCGGTGTCGGCGGTGTCGATGTCGGTCACGGTGGCGCCGATCGTAGTGAGACACCACACCACACTGCAGGCCGGATCGAGCGCGTGGGCCCCGGCGCGGATTTGCACTATGGGGATAGTGATAATTACCAGGACGGGTAGAATCTCCGGCGTGAGCACTCCCCTGTTCCGAGTCGACAACCTGCACGCACGCCCCGCCGAGGGCCACCACGACGACATCCTGCGCGGGCTCGACCTCGTCGTCGCCCCGGGCGAGGTGCATGCGATCATGGGCCCGAACGGGTCGGGCAAGTCGACGCTCGGGAGCACCCTGATGGGGTCACCCGAGTACGAGGTCACCGACGGCACGATCACGTTCCTCGGCGACGACATCACCGACTGGGCAGTCGACGAGCGCGCCAAGGCGGGCATGTTCCTGGCGTTCCAGTACCCACAGGAGATCGCCGGCGTGTCGGTGATCCAGTTCCTGCGCCAGGCGCTGTCGCAACGCAAGGGCATCGACCTGTCGGTGCTCGAACTGCGTCTCGCCACGATGGAGTGGATGAAACGCCTCGGGATGGACTCGTCGTTCGTCGACCGCTATCTCAACGAGGGATTCTCGGGCGGCGAGAAGAAGCGCAATGAGATCATGCAGATGGCGATCCTCGAACCGGAGCTGGCGATCCTCGACGAGACCGACTCCGGCCTCGACATCGACGCGTTGCGCATCGTCGCCCAGGGGATTCGCGAAGTTCGTGCCGAGCGGCCCACGATGGGTGTCGTGTTGATCACCCACTACCAGCGACTCCTCGACGAGGTGACGCCCGACCGCATCCACATCCTGGTCGACGGCCGGATCGTCGCCAGCGGCGCGATGGAGTTGGCCGAGCAGCTCGAACGCGACGGCTACGAGGCGTTCCGGGACACCGCCAGCGCCGCTCCCGGAGCCTGAGCCAGTGGCGTTCGACCTCGACGCGGTGCGCAAGGAGTTCCCGATCCTGTCGCGGCAGATCGACGGATCACCACTGGTGTACCTCGACTCCGGCAACACCTCCCAGAAGCCCCGGCAGGTGATCGACGCGATGACCGAGTTCCTCGAGAACTCCTACGCGCCGATCAACCGCAGCTCGTACCGGCTCGCCGGCGAGGCGACCGAGGCCTACGAAGGTGCACGTCGAGCGGTCGCCCGACTGATCAACGCGCCGAGCGCCGATGAGGTGATCTTCACGAAGAACGCCACGGAGTCGATGAACCTGATCGCGCGCTCCTGGGGCAGCGCCAACCTGCACGAGGGCGACGTGGTCGTACTCACCCACATGGAGCACCACGCCAACATCGTGCCGTGGCAGATGCTGCGCGACGAGCGCGGCATCGAGATCCGCTGGGTGCCGCTGACGCCCGACGGCCAGCTCGACCTGACGGATCTCGACCAGTTGCTCGACGGCGCCAAGGTGTTCTCGTTCACCGCGATGAGCAATGTGCTCGGCACGATTCCGCCCGTCACGGCGCTGTGCACGGCCGCTCGCGACGCGGGGGCACTGGCGGTGGTCGATGCGTGCCAGTACGTCCCCCACAACGTCACCGACGTGCAGGCATGGGGCGCCGATCTCGTTGCGTTCTCGAGCCACAAGATGTGCGGGCCGTCGGGGATCGGCATGCTCTGGGGCCGCATGAAGCTGCTCGACGAGATGCCGCCGTTCCTCGGTGGCGGCAACATGATCGACACCGTCACGCTCGACGGCTACACCACCGCACCGGTCCCGGCGAAGTTCGAAGCCGGGACACCCCCGATCACCGAGGCGGTCGGCCTGCGAGCTGCCGTCGAGTTCCTCGAAGGACTCGGCATGGCCGAGATCCGCCGGCACGAGATCGACCTCACGCGCTACGCCCTCGACACGCTCAACGGACGTTTCGGTGACGACATCACGATCTACGGCCCCGACGACGTCGAGGTCCGTGGCGGCGTGTTGAGCTTCGCCTTCCGCGATCTCCACCCCCACGACGTGAGCCAGGTGCTCGACGAACGCAACGTGTGCGTGCGCGCCGGGCACCACTGCGCAAAGCCGCTGATGCAGGTGCTCGGGGTCCAATCGACCACCCGGGCGAGCTTCTACCTCTACAACGGAACCGACGACGTCGACGCCCTGGCCGATGCGCTCGACGGTGCAACCGATATCTTCGGATTCTGATGCCGGGCCTCGACGACCTCTACCGCGAGATCATCCTCGACCACTACCGCACGCCGCGGAACCGTGGTGAACTCGACTCGCCGCCCGCCGTCGAGTCACGCGGCCACAATCCGTTGTGCGGCGACGAGATCACGCTCTACCTCCTGGTCGACGGCGAGGGCGACGACGCGGTCGTGGCCGACGTCAAGATCGGTGGTCAGGGCTGTTCGATCTCACAATCGTCGGCGTCGATGATGACCCAGGCCGTCATCGGCAGGACGGTCTCCGAAGCGCGCGCCCTGATCCGGCGGTTTCGCTCGATGATGGGCATCGAAGGCATCGAACCACAACCGGGCGACGACGCCATCGACCTCGGCGACCTCGAGGCGCTGCAGGGCGTGGTGAAGTTCCCCGTGCGCATCAAGTGCGCCGTGCTCGGCTGGAACACCCTCGCCGACGCACTCGACCGCTCCTGAACGCGCAACTCACACCGACCCCTCGCACTCGCCCGGTTGCGATGAGCGAAGACCCTCACATTCGACCGCTTCGCTCATCGCTGAACCACCAGCACCGGTTGCGATGAGCGAAGACCCTCACATACGTCCGCTTCGCTCATCGCCGGCACCGGCGCGGCGAGGCCCGCCGGTTCACGACCGCTTCAGATCGGTGACCGTGCCCTCGCTGGCCTCGACCAACTTGCGGGGATCGATGCCGAAGACGTCGTGCCACGTGCCGGCGGCCGCCCACACCTCGTCGTACTGCAGCAGGTCGGGGTCGATGAACACCCGCAGATGGGTCGTATGCCCAAACGGTGGCACCCCGCCGATGGGGAATCCGGTTGCGGCGCGAACGGCGTCGGCGTCGACCCGGCTGCAGGTCGCGCCTCGCGCTGCCAGCGCCAGCCTCGACTCGTCGAGCTGATTCGCGCCACTCACGCAGGCGAGCACGACCTCGCCGTCGACGGCGAAAATCAGACTCTTGACGATCTGGCCGACTTCGCAGCCGATCGCGTTCGCCGCGTCGATCGCCGTCTTGGTCCCCTCCGGAAAGCGAACGGGAACCACGTCGAGTCCGATCGCCGCGCCTGCCTCGACCACTCGGCTCACGTTGCGATGCACCGCATCAGTCATCGGGCCGAAGCTACCGGGCTTCGTGGATTCCGGAGACCCGGCTCCGGGAGCCCGCGGACGGTCACATCATGCCGAGTTCGAGCCGCGCCACGTCCGACAGTCGCGATGCGTCCCACGGCGGGTCGAAGACCAGCTTGACCTCGACCTCGTCGACGCCGTTGAGGGCGGCGACTGCATCGTGCAGGTCCTGGCGCAGGATGTCGCCCATCCCACAGAACGGCGCCGTGACCGACATGTCGATCTCGACTCGCCAGCCACCGCTCGGCAGTTGTTCCGCATCGACGCGGTAGACGAGTCCGAGTTCGACGATGTCGACGGGAATCTCGGGGTCGTACACGGTCGTCGCCGCTTCCCACACCAGATCGATGCTGAACGGAGCATCGGTCTGCACGACTGTCGTTTCGCCCGCGGGAGCGTCGACGAAGCCGAACTCGATGGCATCGCTGCGGCTGAGCCGGGCCATCTCACCATCACGGGTCTTGACCGTGGCGGTCCCGCCGAGCGCCTGGAGCAGCGTGACACGATCGCCCTTCGGCAACACGGTTCGGTGGCCGGCCGGGACGATGGTGACCTCGCAGTCGCGCGGCAGCGCGAAACCCTTGCGGACGCCGACCCCGACGCCGACGGATTGGTCGTCGAGGTTCGGATCCTGTTCAGTCATGATCGTGGCCCAGTCGGTGCGTGATCCAGTTGCGCACGGCCTCGACGCTGACGTCGTCGACGATCTGATCGGCGAAGCCGTTGATCAACAACCGACGAGCGTCGTCGGCGTCGAGACCACGCGACCGCAGGTAGTACAGCGCGGTGTCGTCGAGTTGGCCGACGGTGGCGCCGTGTTTGCAGGCGACCTCGTCGGCGAGGATCTCGAGGCGAGGCTGGGTGTTGACCTCCGCGCGGTTCGACAGCAGGAGGTTGTCGTTCGACTGTTCGGCGTCGGTGCCATCGGCCCCCGGACACACGTCGATGCCGCCGTTGAACACGCCGGTGCTGGCGTCGTCGAGCACGCCACGGAACGTCTGGCGACTCGTGCAGTCCAGCGCGTCGTGCACCACCGTGATCTGCTGGTCGAGGATCTGTTCACCGACCCCGAAGAACAGCCCCGACAGGTCGGCACCGGCGCCGGCGCCGAGGAGATCGACGTCGTACGCGAGGCGACCATAGGACGAGCCGAGGTTGAACGATCGGGCGTGCAGCGTGCTGTTGGCCGCCTGGCGGGCCGTCACCCGGCCCAGGTGGATCTGCCCGGCCGGCAGGTCCTGGACGAGGACGTGTTCGAGCCGTGCGTCCTCGGCGAGGACGACGCTGGTGTGCACACTGGACCCGCCGAATCCAGCGCCCGCGCCGACCCGGGTCTCGACGACCGTTGCGGCGCTGCCGACAGCCAGCTCGATGACGACGCGGGTGTTCGACGTGTTCACCGAGTTCGCGCTCGAGTCCGGCGTGGTGACGTCGACCACGTGGATCGGCGTGTCGAGCTGCACTCCAGCGTCGACGCGGAGGACGACGCCATCGGTGGCGTACTCGGCATTGAGCGCGCTGTACGCGTCGACGATCCGAACGTCGCTGCGGTGGCGGCGCACCACGTCGGCGTCGATTCCGGTGGCATCGGCCAACGACGCGAGGTGCGCTCCGGCGACCGCATCGAAACGCGAGAGCTCACGATCGACGACGCCGTTGACCACCACGATGCGAGGTCCGTCGAGCTCGGGGACCTTTCCGTCGAGCTCACGCGCCGACACGGACGAAGCGTTGACGGTCGGCCCGAAGGTCAACTCGGCGAGCAGACGGTGCGGCGCGTAGCGCCACGCCTCGTCACGCTTGGTCGGCAAGCCGATGCCGTCGAGGACGTCGGGATGCCCGTCGGTGGTTGCCACCGCGTTCATCGTCACGACGTTGCACCGGCGAGCGGGCGCTCCGGTGCGTCGTTGAGATCGGTGTTGACGAAGTCGGCGTAGCCGTGGTCCTCGAGGTGCAGCGCGAGGGTGTGGTCGCCGGACTCGACGATGCGACCGCCGACGAGGACGTGCACGAAGTCGGGCTTGATGTAGTCGAGCAGCCGCTGGTAGTGCGTGATGACGATCATCGAGCGCTCAGGGCTGCGCAGCGCGTTGACGCCGCCGGCGATGACGCGCAGCGCGTCGATGTCGAGGCCCGAGTCGGTCTCGTCGAGCACGGCGAGCCTGGGCTGCATCACGGCCATCTGGAGGATCTCGTTGCGCTTCTTCTCGCCACCGGAGAACCCGGCGTTGACGGCGCGGTCGAGGAAGTCCTGCTTCATCTCGACGAGCTCCATCGCCTCCTTCGCGACGGCGAGGAAGTCGCGGGCACCGATCTCGGTCTCGCCGCGAGCGCGACGCACCGAGTTGAGCGCCGTGCGCAGGAAGTACATGTTGTTCACACCTGGGATCTCGACCGGGTACTGGAAGCCCAGGAACACCCCAGCAGCGGCGCGCTCTTCGGGCGACATGGCGAGCAGGTCGGCACCGTCGAGCGTGACGATTCCGCCGATCTCGTATCCGTCACGTCCGGCGAGGGTGTGCGCGAACGTGCTCTTGCCCGAACCGTTCGGGCCCATGATCGCGTGGACCTCGCCGGCGCCGACGTCGAGATCGAGCCCCTTGAGGATCTGCTTGTCCCCGATCGAGGCGGTCAGGTTCTCGACGTGCAGCATCAGCCGACACTTCCTTCCAGGCTCACGCTCAGCAGGCGCTGAGCTTCGACGGCGAATTCCATCGGGAGTTCGTTGAACACCTCACGGCAGAAGCCGTTGACGATCATCGACATCGCGTCTTCTTCGGACATGCCGCGCTGGCGGCAGTAGTACAGCTGGTCCTCACCCACGGTCGACGTCGACGCCTCGTGTTCGACCTGGGCACTCGGGTTCTTCACCTCGATGTACGGGATCGTGTGGGCACCACACTGCTTGCCCAAGAGCAGCGAGTCGCACTGGGTGTAGTTGCGGGCGTTCTCGGCCGAACGCATCACCTTGACCATGCCCCGATAGGTGTTCTGACCGTGGGCGGCGGAGATGCCCTTGGAAATGATCGAGCTGGTGGTGTCCTTGCCGATGTGGATCATCTTCGTGCCCGTGTCGGCCTGCTGGCGCTGGCCGGTCAGCGCAACCGAGTAGAACTCGCCGACCGAACGGTCGCCCTGCAGGATCACGCTCGGGTACTTCCACGTGATCGCCGAGCCGGTCTCGACCTGGGTCCAGGAGATCTTCGCGTCGGTGTGGGCCCGGCCCCGCTTGGTGACGAAGTTGTAGATACCACCGACGCCGTTCTCGTCACCCGGATACCAGTTCTGGACGGTCGAGTACTTGATCTCGGCACGGTCCTTGGCGACGAGTTCGACGACGGCCGCATGGAGCTGGTTCTCGTCGCGCTGAGGCGCCGTGCAACCCTCGAGGTACGACACGTGCGAGTCGTCCTCGGCGACGATCAGCGTGCGTTCGAACTGGCCGGTGTTCTGCGAGTTGATACGGAAGTACGTCGACAGCTCCATCGGGCAGCGCACCCCCTTGGGGATGTAGCAGAAGGAACCGTCGGAGAAGACCGCCGAGTTGAGCGCCGCGAAGTAGTTGTCGCGCACCGGGACGACCGAGCCGAGGTGCTCGCGAACGAGATCCGGGTGGTCGTGCACCGCCTCGGAGAACGAGCAGAAGATCACGCCCGCTTCGGCCAACGTCGCCTTGAAGGTGGTGGTGACCGACACCGAGTCGACGATGGCGTCGACGGCCACGTTGCTGAGCATCTTCTGCTCGTGCAGCGGGATGCCGAGCTTGTCGAACATCTCACGGATCTCGGGGTCGACGTCGTCCATGCTGTCGAGCACCGGCTTCTTCTTCGGCGCCGCCCAGTAGCTGATCGCCTGGTAGTCGATCGGGGCGATCTGGAGCTTGGCCCAGTCGGGCTCGTCCATCTTGGTCCAGGCCTCGTACGCCGACAGACGCCACTCGAGCAACCACTCGGGTTCGTTCTTCTTCGACGAGATGAGTCGGACGATGTCCTCGTTGAGACCGGGTGGCGCGACGTCGGTGTCGAGATCGGTGCTGAAGCCGTACTGGTAGCCGGCGTTGGTCAATTCCTCGATCTCACGCAGAGTTTCGCTCATCGCCGGTGCTCTCCTTGGCTGCGTCGGTGGTCGGATCCGTGGACGGCCGATCGGACCGTCGGCAACGCTACCGACCGGAGGGACTGCTCGGTGGTGGGCCCGTGCAGCTGCTGTCGAATTGCCATCGGACTCCTTGCTACCAGCACGACGTCGATTCTACAAGTTCTTCCTTGCGAAAGTTGACGAACGGGCTACGATCGGGCCATGGCCCTCACCGACGCTGCGCCGTCGCCGACTCAGCGTCGCGTGCTCGAAGCGCTGAAACGCCAGGGGGAGGCCACCGCCGACGAGCTCGCCGGCGCGCTGGAGATCTCGGCGAGCGCGGTTCGTCAACATCTCGTCGCGCTCCGTGCGGCAGGCCTGATCGAAGCGCGCCAGCAGCGGGGCGCGCCCGGACGGCCGGCCGATCGCTATCGGGCCACGGCTCGCACCGAGCCGTTGTTCGTGACGGCCCAGGACCTGTCGGTCGAGCTGCTCGAACTCGTCGGCGACGAGCACCCGGATCTCGTCGACCGGGTCTTCGACCGTCGGCGCGAGCGCCTCGTCGACGACGCCGAACTCGACCTCGCGGGCATTCCCACCGATGCGCGAATCGCGAAGGTCACCGAGTTGCTCGATGCGCAGGGATACCTGTGCGACTGGGAGCAGCTCGACGCCGACCACTTCCGCATCAACTTGCACAACTGCGCGATCTGGTCGGTCGCCAGTCGATTCCGCAAGGCGTGCGCAAGTGAACTCGAGTTCCTCCAGGGCGTGCTCCCCGGCGCCACGGTCAGCCGGGTCACCCACAAGACCAGCGGCGCCCACACCTGCGCGTACGACATCGTGGTCCGGCGCTGAAACCGCGTCACCGCGTGCGCGTCAGCGTTTACGTTTGAAGATCCGCTTGAAGAAACCCGCGTCGGCGGCGGCCTGTTCGGCTTCGACCTCGGCGCGCACGGTCGCGCCGACAGCGTTCAAGATGTCCTCGGCCTCGTCGAGCACCGCGGCTGCCGTCCCGTCATCGAGACCCTTCGGCTCGGGCGGCGTCGGCGGCACGATCAGGCTGCCATGCGTCCAGGCCACGTCAGCGAGGCGGCGCTCGTACTTCGGACAGTTCTCGGGACAGCGCCACGGAGCGTCCGGCGCGAGATCGAGGTTGCACTTCCGTACCGTGTCACCGTTCGGGTACGTGCGGCTCTCGAAGTTCTTGCACTCGGTCTTCATCGGCATCGCCGTGATTCTAGGACGACACGGTGCCGTCACGCCGCAGCTTCGTCGACAAGATCGACGAGGTCGGCGACGTCGTCCACCGACGTGGTGCTCTCGATCTCGATGAAGATGCACTCGCCCGGACACAGCTCCGCAGCGTGGATCGCGTCGGCGATGTTCCGCTCGCTCACCCAGGCCAGGCTCCCCGACCCACCGGGGTCATTGAGCACTTCGCCGTCCTCGACGACGTAGGCGATGCCATCCTCCAGCTGGACGAAGACGTCGGGGCAGTGGTCGACGCACAATCCATCACCGGTGCACAAGTCCTGGTCGATCCACACGCGCATGCTCGACGAACGGTACCGCTCACTGTCTACATTGGCTCGACCGTGATCGAACAAGCCGACCAGACTTCCGACACACCGTCCGATGCCCCTGCGGCGCCGCGCAGGCCGCACATCTGGCATCGCCCGACGGGCGATGTCGAGGACCCGTACGCATGGATGCGCGACGTGCACGACCCCGAACTGCTCGAGTACCTCCGCGCCGAGAACGGCGCGGCAGAGCGGTTCTTCGCCCCTCACGCCGACACGATCGAGACGTTGTACGGCGAGATCCGGGCGCGAGTGCAGGAGTCCGACATGTCCACCCCGGTCGAGTTCGGTCCGTGGTGGTACGTCACCTCGACCACGGAGGGGATGGACTATCCCGTCCACCATCGCGGTCCGAGCGCCGAGCGAGCCACCGAGACCGTGTTGCTCGACGAGAATCTCGAAGCCGAGGGTCATGCGTTCTTCGACCTCGGCGCCTTCGAGGTGTCGATGGATCACCGATTCGCCGCGTGGTCGATGGACGTCGCCGGCGACGAGCACTACACGCTCAAGTTCCGTGACCTGACGACCGGAGCCGATCTCGACGACCAGATCGAGGACACGTCGAACGCCGGCGTGGCATGGGCCCGCGACGGACAGTGGGTGTTCTACGTGACTCCCGACGAGCACGAGCGACCGGCGCGCGTGTGGCGCCACCGGATCGGCACCGCGCGCGTGGAGGACGTGTGCGTGTTCGACGAGGTCGACGAGCGCTTCTACGTCAGCGTCGGCTCGACGCGATCCGACGCGTGGATCGTCATCCACGCTGCCAGCCGGACCAGTGCCGATGCCCGACTGATCTCCACCGACCGCCCGACCGACCAGCCGACGGTGGTGCTGTCGCGCCGCGACGATGTCGAGTACGCCATCGACCACTGGGGCGACTCGTTCGTGATGCACACCAACGATGACGCCGTCGACTTCCGACTGCTCGTGGCCGACGTCGACGCCGACACCAGCGACCCCACTGCGTGGACCGAGCTCGTGGCGCACGAACCAGGGAGACGCATCCTCGGCGTCGACGCGTTCGAGAGCCACTTGGTGATCCACGAGTGGATGAACGCACAGCCGCGTCTGCGGATCCTGTTCCGCGATCGCACCGAGCGGGTGATCGACCTCGGCCTCGAACCACACGACGTCGAGCCCGCCGCCAACCCTCGATGGACGACCGACGTGGTGCGCTACAGCGTCCAGTCGCTCACGGCGCCGACCTCGCTGTACGACGAACACGTCACCACTGGCGAGCGGACGCTGCTGCGTCGTGTCCCGACGCCGAACGTCGACCTCGACTCGTACACCGCCGAGCGGGTGTGGGCGATCTCAGCAGATGGCACCGAGGTGCCGATGGACATCGTTCGGCACATCGACACGGCCATCGACGGCACGGCTCCAGGGGTGCTCTACGGGTACGGCGCCTACGAGTTCTCGTTGCCTCCGTGGTTCTCGGTGGCCAGGCTCTCCCTGCTCGACCGCGGCTACGTGTGGGCGCTCGCACATCCGCGCGGGGGCGGGGAGCTCGGTCGGAACTGGTATCTCGACGGGAAGCTGCTCTCCAAGCAGAACACCTTCGACGACATGATCGCGTGCGGTGAACATCTCGTCGCCACGGGCGTGGTCGACGCCCAACGCCTGGCGATCCGTGGCGGGTCTGCGGGCGGACTGCTCGTCGCTGCCTGCATGATGCAGCGACCGGATCTCTTTGCGAGCGTGGTGGCCGAAGTGCCCTTCGTCGACGTGGTCTCCACGATGAGCGACCCGACACTGCCGCTGACGGTGACCGAGTGGGAGGAATGGGGCGACCCCCGCGTCGAGCCGTACGCGTCGTGCATGCTCGCCTACTCGCCCTACGACAACACCGTCGCCGCGGACTATCCGGCGGTGTACGCGAGCGCTGGCCTGAACGACCCGCGGGTCAGCGTGCACGAGCCCGCCAAGTGGATCGCGAGGCTGCGCGACGTGTCGACGGGAACGCGGCCGATCGTGCTGCGCACCGAACTCGGCGCAGGCCACGGAGGCCCGACCGGCCGCTACGACGCCTGGCGCGACGAGGCCCGGACGCTCGCGTTCATCCTCTCCACGACCTGACCGATCGTCTCAGGAGAGCAGTGCGACGACGGCCAACACCATGAAGCCGACGTTGCGAACGACATGACCGACCGCGAGCGGCTTCGTCGACCACGTTCCGAAACAGGCGCACGGCGGGTGCTGGCCCTGTGCCAGTCGCCGCACGATGAGCCCGGTGAAGCCGATCAACACGACCAGCGCGACAGCGGCGGCGAGCACCGGCGCCAACTGCACCACGAGCACGGCGCCGAGCAGGATCTCGAACCAGGGAAGCAGCGGTACGGCGAACGACGGCGCCCGGAGCTCCCGAGCTTGTTCGGGCCACGCTGCTCCCGCCGCGACCTTGGAGCCTCCTGACACCAGGAACACCAACCCGAGCAGGATCGATGCGACCAGCCCGACGGCGGCCATCGGGTCAGACGGTGATGGTCGTGCGCTCGCGCGCGGCGAACGCCTCGACGCCGAGCTTCGCTGCGCACTCGATCACCGGGCCGAGGATCTCGTCGAGTTCGTCGTCGTCGTGGGCCGGATCGTGATGGAACAACGCGAGACGCTTGACCCTGGCCTTGCCGGCGAGCCACACGGCGTAGTCGGGGGTGCAGTGTCCCCAGTCGCGCTTGGCCTCGAATTCCTCGGGGGTGTACTGAGCGTCGTGAATCAACACGTCGGCGCCGTTGCACAGGTCGAAGACCCCGGGCCACGCCGAATGGGAGCCATCGGTCGGCATCTGGTGATCACTCATGTAGACCACCGAGCGGCCGTTCCACTCGACCCGGTACCCGACGGTGTGGCCGACGTGCGGGATGAAGCGCGTCATCACACGAACATCGTCACCGATCATGAACTCGCCGTCGCCCACCTCGTGGATGTCGACCATGCCGGGGAACATCGAGAAGTGGATCGGGAAGAGAGGCGGCTTGATCGTGTCGGCGAACACGTCGGCGACGGTGATGTCGCCGGGCTGTTCCGGGGCGTACAGCGTCACGTTGGCACCCGGACGAAGGAACGGCTTGAAGAACGGCAGGCCTTGGATGTGGTCCCAGTGCAGGTGGCTCAGCAGGCAGGTTCCACGGAAGGGCTGGTCGGCCGGTTGGGTCAGCCCGAAGTAGCGCAGCCCGGTTCCGAGATCAAACAGGATCGGGTCGTGGCCCGGCACCGCGAGCGACACGCACGACGTGTTGCCGCCGTACCGAGCGATCTCGTCGCCATGGCACGGTGTCGAACCACGGACGCCGTGAAACGTCAGCTGCATACCGTCCGCCGCAGTATCTGAGCTCTGTGAACCCCCGATGAACGCACGATAGATCGTTGGACGAGCCCGCGCGCAAACCGGGCGACGTGACGTGCGTCGCCCTCCCCGAGAGCGACCGCTGACCCCCGCGGGCGAACCGGTTGGTACCGTCGCGTCATGCCTGTCCCGACCCCAGCGCCTCTCCTTCCCGATGGCATCGTCGTGGTGGTCAAGGAGGAGTGCGCGACGTGCCATTCGGTGACGTCGGTGCTTCGCGAGCTGGCCGCGGCCACGGTGTTGACGGTGTACACGCAGGACGATCCGAGGTTTCCCGAGGAACCCACACCGATCCACGATGCGGACCTGGCCGTGAGCTGGCACCACGACATCGAGACCGTACCGACGGTGATACGCGTGGTCGACGGTGTCGAGGTCGAGCGAACCGTCGGGTGGCACCGCGAGGAATGGGAGCGCGTGACGGGCGTCGCAGGACTCGGACGGGATCTGCCGGCGATGAGACCGGGTTGCGGCTCGATGAGCGTCGACCCGGATCTCGTCGACGAGCTCAACGTTCGCTTCGGAGCGTCGACGCTCGCCGCTCGTCGTATCGATGTCGCCGACGCCGAGGACGAGATGGAGATGATGTTCTCCCGCGGGTGGACCGACGGGCTGCCCGTCGTCCCACCGACCGAGGCGCGGGTGATGCGGATGCTGACCGGCACGACACGGTCCCCGGCGGACATCGTTGCGACGGTGCCGCCCGACCTCGTCGAGGTGACCGTGGAGAAGGTCGCGATCGCTGCGGTGATGGCAGGATGCCTGCCCGAGTACCTGCCGTGGGTGCTCACCGCTGTCGAGGCGGCATGCACCAACGAGTTCAACATGCACGGACTGCTCGCCACGACGATGCCGGTCGGCCCGGTCATCGTGTGCAGCGGCCCGGGAACCCGGGCGATCGGCATGAACTCCGGCGGCAATGTGCTCGGCCAGGGCAACCGCGCCAACTCGACCATCGGTCGAGCCCTGCAACTCGTCGTGCGCAATGTCGGAGGTGGACGCCCGGGCGAGGTCGACCGAGCGACGCACGGCAGCCCGGGCAAGATCGGGTTCTGTTTCGCCGAGAACGACGTCGAGTCGCCATACGGCACACTCGCCGCCGAACACGGCATCGAGCCGGGCATCGATGCGCTCACCCTGTTCGCTGGTGAAGGCACCCGTTGCGTCGTCGATCAACTGTCGCGCGAGCCGGACTCGCTCGCGCGGTCACTCGCAGCGAGCCTGCAGGCGATGCACCATCCGAAGCTCGTGCTCGGTTTCGACGCGATCCTGGTGATGGGACCCGAGCACGCTCGGGTCTTCGCCGATGCCGGATGGGATCGCCAGCGGATCGTCGATGGGATCTCCGAGCATCTGAATCGGCCCGGGTCCGAGCTCGTGCGAGGTGCAGGCGGCATGGCCGAGGGGCTGCCAGAAGCGTTCGGCGACGCCCCGTCGCTCCCGAAGTTCCGCGCCGGCGGCCTGATGCTGACCTACGCCGGCAACGGCACCGGCCTGTTCTCCGAGATCATCGGCGGGTGGGCCAACGGCGACGTCGGCTCGAAGCCGGTCACGCGGGCCGTGACATACTGATCGATCATGGGTGCTCGCACGATTCTCGATCCGACCAGCGAACGCACCGTTGCAGAGCGCCGACGACTCGAACGCCCGGCGTCGCTGTCCGGACTGACGATCGGGCTGCTCGACATCTCCAAGCCGCGCGGTGACGTCTTCCTCGATCGGCTCGAGCAGCGTCTCGTCGATGTCGGAGCGAACGTCAAGCGCTACCGCAAGCCGACCTTCACCAAGCCAGCACCGGTCGATCTGCGCCACCTCATCTCGGTCGAGTGTCAGGTCGTGATCGAGGCGCTGGCCGATTGAGGCAGTTGCACGTCGTGCAGTGTGCACGACATCAGCGATCTGGAACTGCGAGGAATCCCCGGCGTGTTCGTCGCGTCGGAGGGGTTCGTCGACGCGGCAATCGCCCAATCGACCTCACTGGGCTTCCCGTCGGTCGCTCGCGTCTTCACGCCACATCCGATCCAGGACCGGACCGACGACGAGATGGTCGCCTACGCCGACGCCGCCTTCGACGCCATCGTCGCGAGCATCACCGCCCCTTCCTGAAGGTGATCAGGCCGGTGCGCTGAGCCCACGGTTCGACGGGCTCAGCTCGCGTCAACCCCGATCAGAGCGCGGCGATGGCGGCGGCGGTTGCGAGCACGCGGCGAGCGTTGTCGACGTGCAGGTTCTCGATCATCCGACCGTCGACCGTCACGACGCCGCGGCCGTCGGCGACCGCCTCGTCGAACGCCGAGATGACCCGCTCGGCGTAATCGATGTCGTCGGACGAGGGCGCCCATGTGTCATTGGCGGGCTCCACCTGGCTGGGATGGATGAGCGTCTTGCCGTCGAAACCCATCTCCATCCCCTGCCGGCACTCGGCGTCGAACCCCTCGGCGTTCTTGACGTCGTTGTACACGCCGTCGAGGATCACCTTGCCCGCCTCGCGAGCCGCGAGCAGAGCGGTCGCAAGATGCGGAACCAACGGATGCCGACCCGGCACGAGCGGTGAGCGCAACTCCTTCGCGAGGTCGTTCGTCCCCATCACCAGCACTGCGACCCGCTGGTGCGCAGCGATGTCGCGAACGTTGAACACCGCAGTCGGTGTCTCGATCATCGGCCAGATCATGACGTCGGTCGCGCCGGCCTCGTCCAGCAGCGCGGCGACCCGGTCGACGTACTCGACCGAGTCGACCTTGGGGATCACGACCGCCGAAGGGTGCGCGCCAGCCGCAGCGATGACGTCGTCGCTCCCCCACTGCGTGTCGAGCCCGTTGCACCGGATCGTCAACTCCCGGTTGCCGTAGAGACCGGACTGGACGGCCGCGACGGCCTTGATTCGGGCATCGGGTTTCGCGTCGGGAGCGACAGCGTCCTCGAGGTCGAAGATGATCGCGTCGGCCGGGATCGACTGTGCCTTCTCGAGCGCACGGTCGTTCGCCGCCGGCATGTAGAGCACGGAACGGCGCGGGCGGAGGTCATCGGTCATCGTCGTCTCCTCAGAATCCGTAGGTGGCGGCCAGTTCGGGATCGCGCTCGGACAACGCTCGAGCGAGTTCGACGACGACCCGGCACTGCTTGACCGATGCGTCGTCTTCCATCTTGCCGTCGAGCATGATCGCGCCGGTGCCGTCGCCCATGGCATCGATGACACGCTGAGCGTGAGCGACGTCGGCGGGGTCCGGGCTGAACACCTTCTTGGCGATCCCGATCTGCACCGGATGCAGGCTCCAGGCACCGACGCAGCCGAGCAGATACGCGTTGCGGAACTGGTCCTCGCAGGCAACGGTGTCCTTGATGTCGCCGAACGGCCCGTAGAAGGGCAGGATCCCATGGGTCACGCAGGCGTCGACCATGCGGGCGATCGTGTAGTGCCAGAGGTCCTGCTGGTAGGTGGTACGCGGCGCCTCGACGTCGTCGCCGTCCGGATCGGCACGCACCAGGTAGCCCGGGTGACCGCCGCCGACGCGGGTCGTCTTCATCCGGCGGTTGGCGGCGAGATCGGCGGGACCGAGCGAGAGCCCCTGCATGCGTGGGGAGGCGCCACAGATCTCTTCCACGTTGGCGACGCCGCGTGCGGTCTCGAGAATCGCGTGGACCAGCAGGGGTTCGGTGAGGCCGGCCTTGGCCTCGAGTTGAGCGAGCAGGCGATCGACGTAGTGGATGTCCTCGGGCCCCTCGACCTTGGGAATCATGATGACGTCGAGCGCCTCGCCGGCCTCGAGGACAGCGGCGGTCAGGTCGTCGAGACCCCACGGCGAGTCGAGGCTGTTGACCCGCGTCCAGAACTGGGTCTCGCCGAAGTCGACCGTGTTCGCGACCTCGACGAGGCCGGCGCGAGCTTCCTCCTTCTGGTCGGCCGGGACGCCGTCTTCGAGGTTCGCGAGCAGGATGTCGACCGTCGGAGCGATCTCGGGCACCTTGGCTCGCATCTTCTCGTTGGCGGCCGGGAAGAAGTGGATCATCCGGCTCGGACGGAACGGGATCTCGCGGACCGGCTCGGGGGCCCCGACGGCGAGCGGGCGGAAGAAGTCTCTGGCTGGACGCACACCGCAACCGTACGCGGCGCGCCCACCGACCAGCCAACCGCGGGATGCGCTGCCGAACGTGCAGCTTTCTCGGTGGCGTGGGTCCCGCAACGCGGGACTCACGCCACCGAGTTCCCTGAGAGCGTTGCGATGTTGGAGACCCCTCCCACCCTGCCCCCGAACGCCGGGTAGACGGCAGTGCCACAACAGGCTGGCGGACTATTGGAGCCGCTCACCGGCTGCGCAGGCCTCGACGAGCAGGCCAAATCGCCGCTCGCGCGTCTCGGGGCGTTTCGCCTCGCTGATCCAGAAGGCGCGCATCTTGCGGTAGCTCGGCGGCGTGGAGTCCC
>JBGSII010000176.1:0-5992 GCA_041742555.1 Ilumatobacteraceae bacterium | reverse complement strand
GGCCCGATGATCTGGCGCGAGACGATGGGGCGGTTCGACGACGCCGCGTTCGAGAACGCCGGAGCGCTGTTCGCCGACCCGTTCGACCCAGCACGACCCACGGCGACCCCCGCGGTGCCTGCCGAGAACACCGAACCGCTGCTACAGGCATTGGCGCGGGCCGTGCAGACGATCACGACCGCAGGGTTCGCACTCGACACGACGCTGGGTGCATCGCAGTTCAGCGAGCGGTCCGAGGATCGAATCCCGATCCACGGAGGCACCGGCGACGACGGCGTCACCAACGTCGTCACGTGGGGCGGCAGTTCGTCGTCGAGCGAGCCGACTCCCGAGCGGGGCGAGGCGGTCGCCGAGGGGAGTTCGCTGCGAGGCGAGGGTTACCGGATCAACTCGGGCACCAGCTTCGTGATGACCGTCGACTACACCGGTGAGGCCGTCGAAGCGTGGGCCCTGCTCGTCTCCGGCCAGACCGGCGACCGAACCTCACCGGACTTCGACGCACAGACCGAGGCGTTCAGCAACAAGGTCTGGCGACACGTCGCCTTCACCGAGGCCCAGATCGCCGCCGATCCAGACCTCGAGACCTACACCGTCGCCGGACGCTGAACGCCCGGCCGTTCAGAGTTCGACGATCTCGAGACGCCCCGTCGGCGCAGCTCCGGCTGCCTCGGCGGTGGACGCCACGGCCGTGCACACGAGCAGGTGACGCCCCTCGGACCCGCCGAGCGCACACGCGAACGCCGTCTGCGACGTGGTCACCCGGTGGGTGATGAGTCCACCTTCCTCGACTCGTACCACCTCGGCCGCAAGCGCGTTCGCCACCCAGATTCCGCCATCGGCGTCGGCGCAGGTGCCGTCCGGGGCGACGAACGATCCGTCGCTGCCCACGAGTGGTGCCCACGTCCGGCGATTCGACAGCGAGCCGTCGGCCGCCTTGTCGAAGGCGGTCAACTCGAGACCGAGCGTCTGGGCGACGACGAGCGTCGACCCGCCGTCGACCGTGACGACGCCGTTCGGAAACGCCAGGTCGTCGGCGGCGACGCTGACCGTCCCATCGGGGGCCACGGCGGCGAGGACGGCGGTGTACGGGCTGCGATCGGTGGCAATCGCCGACAGCAACCCCTCAGGGCCGATCGCTTCGAGGGCCGCATCGAGATCGAAACCGAAGTTGCCGACGTAGGCCCGGCCGTCGGAGTCGACCAACATGTCGTTGCAGTGGAACGTCGCCACGTCGCTCAAGTCGGCGTGCACGACGATCGTTCCGTCGTGCTCCCGGCGCATCACCCGGCGTGCGACCATCGCGACGAACAACAGGCGTCCGTCGGGCAGCCAACCGAGGCCCGAGGGGCGCTCGTCGCCGTCGACCGCAACCTCGACCCGGACGTTGCCGTCGAGGTCGACGCTGCAGATCTCGTGGGCGTAGAAGTCGCTGAACCAGAACCGGTCGTCGTGCCAACGCGGCCCCTCACAGAAGTAGCGGCCCTCGATCAGTGTCCGTGTCTCCATGGCGATCCCCTCTCGATGGTGCACCGAGTATGGCAGCCAGTTCACACTGCGTTCACAACCGGGCAACGACTCGGCAACGACTCACTGCGACGATGCCGCTCGCCATCGGCGACCGCCGTATGTTGGTCGCCGTCATCCCTAATCATCGTGGACGGAATTGAGGACAACTGTGGTTTACAAGGCTGAGTACATCTGGGTCGACGGCACTGCGCCGACGTCGAAGCTGCGCTCGAAGACCAAGATCATCGAGGACGGCAAGGAGCTTCCGATCTGGGGCTTCGACGGTTCGAGCACGAACCAGGCCACGGGCGACAAGAGCGACTGCGTGCTCAAGCCGGTCGCGTCGTATCCCGATCCGATCCGTGGCGGCGACGACGTGCTCGTCATGTGCGAGGTCATGCTCGTCGACGGCAAGCCGCATCCGACCAACACCCGCCACCTCGCTGCCAAGACCGAGAAGAAGTACAAGAAGCACGAGCCGCTGTTCGGCATCGAGCAGGAATTCACGCTCATGAAGAACGGTCGGCCGTACGGCTTCCCGCCTGCCGGGTACCCGGAACCGCAGGGCGGCTACTACTGCGGCGTCGGCGAGGACGAGATTCATGGCCGCCCGCTGGTCGAGGATCATCTCGAAGCGTGTCTGGCCGCCGGTCTGTCGATCTCGGGCATCAACGCAGAGGTCATGCCCGGGCAGTGGGAGTTCCAGGTCGGCCCGCTCGGTCTGCTCGACGTGGCCGACCAGCTGTGGGTCGCCCGTTGGCTGCTCTACCGCATCGGTGAGGACTACGGCATTGCGGCCACGCTCGACGCCAAGCCCGCCAAGGGCGACTGGAACGGAGCAGGCGCCCACACCAACTTCTCGACCAAGGAGATGCGCGAGGAAGGTGGCTACAAGTACATCGAGGCCGGCTGCAAGGCGCTCGGGGAGAAGGCGGCGCTGCACATCGCGAACTACGGCCAGGGCGTCGAGGAGCGCCTGACCGGTGCTCACGAGACCCAGCGCTACGACCAGTTCAGCTACGGCGTGTCCGACCGCGGTGCATCGATCCGCATCCCGTGGCAGGTCGCCGTGGACCGCAAGGGGTACCTCGAGGACCGTCGCCCGAACGCCAACATCGACCCCTACATCGTCGCCCGCCTCATGGTCGAGACGATCTGCGGTGCGATGAAGTGACGCTTCGGGACACTGTCCCGCAGCACTGAACGGCACACCCAGGACGACAGGGCGGGGGCTCCGGCTCCCGTCCTGTCGCATTTCCGCCCGAACCGCGAGAGAATCAGGAGATGACCGACATGCGCGAACAACAGCGTGACTACGTCCTGCGCAGCGTCGAAGAACGTGGCGTGCGGCTCGTCCGGCTGTGGTTCACCGACGTACTGGGCACGCTCAAGAGCCTCGCCATCTCCCCCGCCGAACTGGAGAACGCGCTCGAAGACGGGATGACCTTCGACGGCTCCTCGATCGACGGGTTCTCGCGCGTCCAAGAGGCCGACGTGCTCGCGATGCCCGACCCGGACACGTTCGAGCTGCTGCCGTGGGGTGATCCGAAAGCGGCAGAAGCACGGATCTTCTGCGACATCCACCACCTCGACGGCACGCCGTTCGAGGGTGATCCCCGACAGGTGCTGCGTCGCCACGTACAGGACGCCCATGACGACGGCCTGACGTTCTACGTCGCTCCCGACGTCGAGTTCTTCTACTTCGAGCCGCTCGTACCCGGCCAGCGGCCCGTGCCGGTCGATCAAGGCGGGTACTTCGACCTGACGACCAGCGACGTCACCGGCGAGCTCCGCAAGAAGACGATCCGCACGCTCGAGGCACTCGGGATCCCCGTGGAGTACAGCTTCCACGAAGATGCGCCGGGCCAGCAGGAGATCGACCTCCGCCACACCGATGCACTCACGATGGCCGACAGCATGATGACGTTCCGGCTCGCAGTGCGCGAGGTCGCGTCGCATCAGGGTGTCCACGCTACGTTCATGCCCAAGCCGCTCGAGGGAGTCCAGGGCTCCGGGATGCACGTCCACCTGTCGTTGTTCCGCGGCGACGACAACGCGTTCTACGACGCCGACGATGCGTACCTCCTTTCGCCGACCGCCAAGGCATTCATGGCCGGCATGCTCCACCACGCCGCTGAGATCACCGCCGTCACGAACCAGACCGTCAACAGCTACAAGCGGCTCGTGCCGGGCTTCGAGGCACCGGTGCACATCAGCTGGGCGCGCAACAACCGCAGCGGCCTGATCCGCGTTCCGATCCCGAAGCGCGACAACCCGATGGCCACCCGGATCGAGTATCGCTCGGCCGACCCTGCGTGCAATCCCTACCTCGCCTTCAGCCTGATGCTGGCAGCGGGCATGCGCGGGATCCGTGAGGGCTACGAACTGCCGGACGAGGCGGACGCGAATCTCTTCGAGATCGGCGACGACGTGTTGGCCAAGCTCGGCATCCGCCAGCTTCCTCAGTCGCTCAACGACGCGCTGATCGTGATGGAGAACTCGACGCTGGTGCAAGAAGCGCTCGGCGAACACATCTTCGAGTGGTTCCTGCGCAACAAGCGCAGCGAGTGGCGCAGCTACAAGACCCAGGTCACACCATTCGAACGAGACCGCTATCTCGGGACACTGTGACCATGCCTGACCGTGAGTCGATGTTGGCGGTCGTCCCCGACCCGGCACCACCGGAACTGGCGCGCACGCTCGACCTTGCCGGTTATGCCTGGAAGGCGGTGGCGGGAAACGACAGCGGCGAGCACGCGCCGGCGGGCGGGTGGGCCGGAGCGATCGTCGACATCGGTTCCGACCCGGACGGCGGCTGGGCGTTCCTGCGCAGCACGCGCAAGGGGAACGATCGGCCATTCCCGGTGCTGCTGCTCGTCGGCGGCGGCCAGCTCAGCGATCTCGAGCACCGCGACGAACTCTTCGACGACTTCTGTCTCACACCGTTTCATCCGGCCGAGATCGAAGCGCGCCTGCGCCATCTCCTCGCGACCGACATCGATCTGCACCGCGCGGAACTGGTCGAGTACGGCGAACTCACGCTGAACCTCGAGACCTATCAGGCGGCGATCGCCGGTCGGCCGCTGGACATGACGTACATGGAGTACGAGCTGCTGAAGTTCCTCGCTCAGAACCCGGGCAAGGTCTTCACCCGTGAGATGCTGCTGAGCAGGGTGTGGGGATACGAGTACTACGGCGGCGCACGTACGGTCGACGTGCACGTCCGACGGCTCCGGGCCAAGCTCGGCGAAGAACACGCCAACCTCATCCAGACGGTGCGTTCGGTGGGCTACCGCTTCGGTCAATCTCGCTGGGACAGTTGACCGAGCCACCGTTTGTGTGCAGGATCGGCTGGATCGGGTCATCCGAATCTGCACGCAAACGAATGGAGAGGTCGGGGGTCGCGCCGATCAACGATCGATGAACGCCCGCACGGTGTCGGTGACGACGAAGGCGAACACGTCGGCGCCACCGCTCGTCGGATGCACACCGTCGCCGGTGAGGACCCCATCTCCCGTCGCGAACGCCGTCCAGGGCGCGATCACACTGTCGCCGCGCCGCTCCACGCGCCGACGCATGATCGAATTGAGCGCATCGGTCTGCTCGGGACTCCCCCCGATGTAGGTGTCGACCCAGACGAGCGCGGCATCCGCGGGAATCTGGTCGAGCACCTCGTTGACCGCTGCGGCGATCTCGTCGGGACTCGCGTATTGGCCGATGTCGTTGGTTCCGAGCGCGACGACCCACACCTCGTCCGTGTGGTCACCGTCGCCGTTCGCGGCGAAGAACGACGCAAGGGATGCGCCACTCGGGTTCTCCTGCCTCGCCACGGCCATCCGCTTGCCGTTTTCGGCAACAATCGTGTGTTCGAGGCCGAGCAGGGCGAAGCGCTCGTCGAGATACGGCAACGAACCCTTGGTGATCGAGTCCCCGATCATGAGCACCGAGTCGATCTCGTCGGCGCGCTGCGCGGTCGAGCGCGATGCGCCGCTGATCTCGGCGGGATCGCCGGACACGTCGAGCGCCGGCTGCGGCATCGCGACGTCGGCGGGCTCCCGACCGCCTTCGATCGCGGTACAGCCGACGAACGCCACAGCAACGGCGATCGACGCGAGGGCAGCACGAATGCTCACGACATCACAGTCTGGTCAACGATGTGGCCTCGGCGACGTCACCGGGCCATCGGTCACACCGTTCGCTCACCCGACTGCAGGCCACGGGCGAGACGGTCGTGTGCGACGAGCATCTCCTCCAGCCGCGACGAGACGATCATGCCGTCGCGTACGACCGCCCGACCGGCAACGACGGTGTGACGTGCCGCAACCGGTCCGCAACGCAACCACGCCTCGATCGGATCTGCGACCGCTCCGGCGAACGACGGCCCTGTCAACGGCCACACCGCGACGTCACCGACAGCACCGATCGTGAGCGAGCCGATCTCGCCGAGGCGGCCGAGGCATCCGGCTCCGCCGATCGTGGCCATCTC
>JBGSII010000175.1:0-3813 GCA_041742555.1 Ilumatobacteraceae bacterium | reverse complement strand
GATGCCTCCCGGCGCCGACGCGGTGGTGATGATCGAGGATTCCGAGCGCGTCGGCGATCACGGCGTTCGGCTGACACGGTCGGTCCAGGCGGGCGCTGCCGTCCGACGCGCCGGTGACGACGTCCGGGCCGGAGACGAGTTGTTCGCTGCCGGCACGACCATCACGCCCGCGGTCGCCGCGGTGCTGGCGAGCGTGAACGCGTCCGTGGTCGAGGTGCATCGACGTGCGCGTGTCGCTGTGTTGTCGACTGGCGACGAACTCGTCGACGACGGGTCGCCGCTGCAGATCGGCCAGATCCGCGAGAGCAACAAGACGATGTTGGCGGCGCTGCTCGCAGAGGCGCGGTGCGAGGTCGTCGACCTCGGCGTCGTGCGCGACGACGAGGCTGAACTCGAGCGGGTGTTGCGTTCGGCCGCGACCGATTGCGACGCGATCGTGTCGAGTGGCGGTGTGTCGATGGGCGACTTCGACGTCGTGAAGGCGGTGCTCGGCAGGATCGCCGACATGCGTTGGATGCAGATCGCGATCAAACCCGCCAAACCGTTCGCGTTCGGCCGGCTCGACGGCACTCCCATCTTCGGGTTGCCCGGCAACCCGGTCAGTTCGTTGGTCAGCTTCGAGCTGCTCGCGCGCCCGGCGCTTCGTCGCATGATGGGCCACCGTCGGCTGATGCGCACGAGCATCGTGGCCGTCACCGACGCGCCGCTCGATCGTCAGCTCGATGGCAAGGTTCATTTCCTGCGGGTCCTCGGCGAGTTCGGCGACGACGGCCGTTACCACGTGCGCCCCGTCGACGCTCAGGGAAGCCACCAGCTTGCCGCCACCGCACTTGCGGACGCGTTGGCCGTGCTTCCCGACGGACCCGGCATCCCAGCTGGCGCCGACGTCGCGGTGCTGCTGCTTCGCGGTGATCCCTGACGTTGTTGTCGAAGACTTGGGTCGGGGAACGGCGGACTTGGTCAATAGGCTGGCCTGATGTCCCGTGGGGGTGACCGAGCGCCGCAGGAGCTGATCGATCCGTTCGGGCGCCTGATCGAGGACCTGCGGATCTCGATCACGGATCGCTGCAACTTCCGATGCACCTACTGCATGCCCGAAGAAGGCATGAAGTGGCTGCCACGATCGGAGGTGATGACGTTCGAGGAGATCGAGCGCCTCGCTCGGATCTTCGTGCAGCGCTATGGGGTGCGAGGCATCCGACTGACTGGTGGCGAACCGACCGTGCGGGCGCATCTGCCGCTCCTCGTCGAGAAGCTGGCATCCATCGAGGGTCCGAGTGGTCCGGTCGACCTCGCGATGACGACCAACGGTGCCACGTTCCGCCTGGTCGCGCAGACGCTCCGCGATGCGGGCCTCCAGCGCGTGAACATCAGCCTCGACACGCTCGATCGGTCGAAGTTCCACCGGATGACCAGGCGGGACGAACTCGAACGAGTGCTCGATGGCATCGAGGCAGCCAAGGAGGCAGGGTTCGCGCCGGTCAAGGTGAACGCCGTCATCGAGCGCGGGGTCAACGATGACGAGATCGTCGCGCTCGCGACGTTCGGGCGCGTCCGTGACGTCGAGGTGCGTTTCATCGAGTTCATGCCACTCGACGCCGACGGGCACTGGATGAACGACAAGGTCGTCGGACAGGACGAGATCGTCGCCGCGATCGACGCGGTGTACCCGCTCGAACAGCTGCCCGCGCGCGGTGCGGCTCCGGCCGATCGATTCCGGTACCTCGACGGCCGTGGCACCATCGGGGTGATCCCGACGGTGACCAAGCCGTTCTGCGGCGACTGCGATCGGGTTCGGCTCACCGCCGAGGGCCAGTTCCGCACCTGTCTGTTCGCCACGAGGGAATTCGATCTGATGTCAGCGATGCGCTCCGGGGAGTCCGACGACGAACTCGCCGGACGCATCGAGGCGGCGGTCGCCACGAAGTGGGCCGGCCATCGGATCAACCAGGTCAACTTCGTGCGTCCCGGCAAATCGATGAGCCAGATCGGCGGGTGATTGCACCAGGGGTCAGACCCCTGCTGCAATCACCGGTCGGTCTCAGAGTGCGGAGAAGGCGCGGAAGCGTTCGGCGACGGCGGTGTCGCCGATGATCTCGACGCCGTTGTCGGCCCGGCGCCACAGCCACAGGAGAAGGTCGTTGGCCCGGCCTCGCACGGCGGCATCACCCTTGGCGTGCTCGCGGCTGAACTCGATGCCGGATGCGTCGAGGCGGCTCACCAGCCACTCGCCGTTGACGGCGGATCGGGTGTCGGACGCCGTGTCCGTGCAGTGCAGATGGACGCTGCCGCCAACGGGCGCCGCGTTGTCGGTGACGCGCCGCCCGGCGAACCACGTCAGGAACTCGTCGATACCGTCCGCGGCGACGGCGACCGGGATCTCGTAGGGAATGCCGACGGCGTGCGATGCGTCCCAGCGGTGTACCGCGGTCTCCTGGGTCATACGCCGCTCGACCCAGATCTCCGGTTGCGTCGAGCCGGTCCATGTCCAGACCTCGGCGTCGTCGCTCGTCTGCGCCAACGCCGTGAACATCGCGGTGTGTGCCGCGGTGATCCAGTCGAGCAGGAAGTCATCGGACGGCCGAACCGGCTGGCCGATCGCCTGGACGCCATCGAGCGTGGTGATCCCCTCGGCGACGATGCGTCCCCAGCGGTTCCACACCCCGCCCAGATGCCATGCCAGGTCGCCGAGGTTCCACCCGGGACACGACGGGACCGGGCGCTCGAAGCCGTGATCGGCGACGATTTCGAGGAATCTGACGGCGTCGCTTCGCAGATGAGTATGGGGATCGTAGGGAAGTTCCGACGGTGACCATGGCTCGGGCATGCGGTGACGGTACCCGGCACTGCGGTGCCCTCGCACGCCCGGCTAACGTGCGGGACCCATGAGCGATCTCTCCTTCACCCACCTCGACCCGCTCGGTCGCGCCCGCATGGTCGACGTCACGCCCAAGGAGCCCACCCATCGCCGTGCCGTCGCGCGCTGCAAGGTGTTCATGAAGCCGGAGACGACCGCGGCGATTGCCAACCGCGAGGTGAAGAAGGGCGACGTGCTGTCGGTGGCACGTGTCGCCGGCATCCAGGCCGCCAAGCGCACGTCTGACATGATCCCGTTGTGTCATCCACTGCTGGTCGGAGCCGTCTCGGTCAACTTCGAGATCGGTGACGACTTCGTGGCGGTCGAGGTGCACGTCGACACCGTCGACCGCACCGGCGTCGAGATGGAAGCCCTTCATGCGTGCAGCATCGCGGCGCTCACCGTCTATGACATGTGCAAGTCGGCCGATCGGGGCATGGTGATCGGCGAACTCGCGCTCTGGGAGAAGACCGGTGGCCGTTCGGGCGTCTATCGGCGCACCGACGCCGCGGCCGAGTCCGGCGGCGACGGATCCCCGACGTGACCGACGTCTCACCGATGATTGCCTTCATCGTCACAATCGTCGTAGAATCGTCACATGTCGATCCGACCGCTCGGATCCGAACCGAACCGGCTGAGACCGACCACCCGCTGACTGCATCTTTCCGACCCTGATCCATGGCCCAACTCGTTCTCCTCGTCGTCGCCGCTGCGTGGGCAGCCGTGCTGATCCCTCCGATGCTGCGTTCCCGGGTCGACAACCGACCCAACTCGTCGGTCACCGACTTCCGTCGCCAGCTGAGCACGCTGCAGAGCACCTCGAACCCGCGAGTGCGCTCGATCGGCCGCCCGCTGGCGCCGTCACCGCTGCACCGTCCTGCCGCCGCCGGCCGACCGGGTCATCCGCACCATCGCCAAGCGGCACTGCACGGCTCCACTGCGACCGGTCCTCGCTC
>JBGSII010000174.1:0-2558 GCA_041742555.1 Ilumatobacteraceae bacterium | reverse complement strand
GCGCGCCCCGAGCACCACGCACGCGCCGGCATCAGCGAACGCACGAGCGATCGCTTCGCCGATCCCGCGACCCGCCCCGGTCACCACCGCCACACGTCCCGTCAGCGCAAAATCTGCCACGGCGTCGATTCTCTCAGCTCCAGCACTGGACATCCCCGCTCGAGCGCCGCGTCTCGGCCTGATCGAGTCTCGGTGTGATCAGGTGGGTCGGCGCTGTTCGAGCAGGGCGGTGACGGCCTTGCCGTCGGCTTGGCCCTTGGACGCCTTCATGACCGCACCGACCAGGGCCCCCATCGCCTTCGCTTCACCACCGCAGAACTTCGCCCACGCATCGGGCTGGGCCGCGATCGCAGCGTCGACCATCGCCTCGAGTTCGCTGGTGTCCATCGCTTCGAAACCCCTCGCCGACGCGATCGTCTCGGCGTCGCCGCCACCGTTGGCAACGATCTCGGCCAGGACCTGCTTGGCCTGCGTGGCGGTGAGTTTGCCGTCGACCTCGAGCTGGGTGAGCTTCGCCAGGTCGGTGGCCGGCACAGCAGGCCGCTCGCCCTGCTCGGCGAACGCCTCTTTGACATGGACCAGCGCACGGCCCGCGTCACCACCGGCTTCGACGACGGCGAGCACGAACGAGTCCTGATTGCGATCGGTGACCACGAGGATCGCCTCGGCGTCGACCGGCTGCCCGGTCAGCTCTGCCAGGCGCACTCGGCGCTGCGCCGGCAGCACGGGAAGGCTCGCCCGCACCCGTTCGATCCACTCGGGATCCGGATCGACCACCACGAGATCAGGTTCCTGGAAGTATCGGTAGTCGTCGGCGTCCTCCTTGCTTCGCAGCGTGTGGGTCCTGCCGTCGTTCTCGGCCCAGTGCCGAGTCTCCTGGCGGATCGACTCGCCCGCTTCGAGCATGCCGACCTGCCGTTGCGCCTCGTACTCGATGGCTCGCCCGACCGAGCGGATCGAGTTGACGTTCTTGATCTCACACCGCGTCCCGAACTCGGCGCCGGGCAACCGCACGCTGACGTTGGCGTCGACACGCATCGACCCCTCCTCCATCTTCGCATCCGAGGCCCCGACGGCGACGAGGATCGCCCGCAGTTCGCTGACGTACGCCTTCGCCTGCTCGGGCGTCCGGATGTCGGGACGGCTGACGATCTCGACCAGGGGGACCCCGGCGCGGTTGAAGTCGATCAGCGAGAAGTCGCTGCCGTGGATGCGTCCACCGCTTCCACCGACGTGCGTCGACTTGCCCGTGTCCTCCTCGAGATGGGCTCGCTCGATGCCGACGCGGATGGTGCCCGGCAGATCGAGCCAGCCGTCGACGCAGATCGGCTCGTCGTACTGGCTGATCTGGTACGCCTTGGGCATGTCCGGGTAGAAGTAGTTCTTGCGGGCGAACGTCGAGCGCTGCACCCGGCAGTTGAGTGCGAGTCCGAGCCTCATCGCCAACTCCACCGCCTGGCGGTTGAGCACGGGCAGCGCGCCGGGCAGCCCGAGCGTCACCGGATCGATGTTCGTGTTCGGCTCGTCACCGAATCGGTTCGGCGAACCCGAGAAGAGCTTGGTGCGAGTCGCCAGTTCGACGTGGACTTCGAGCCCGACGACCATCTCGTAGCCGTGGTACGTCCAGGTCTCGGTCGTGCTGGAGGTCTCGGTCACTGCGGCGCCCTCCGTTCGAGTTCGGCGGCGGTGCGGAACATTCGTGACTCCTGAAGTGCGGGGGCCAACACCTGCACGCCCACCGGTAGTCCGTCGTCGCCCGTGCCGAACGGCACACTCATGGCGGGGTCACCGGTGAGGTTCGACGGAATCGTGTAGGTGTCGCAGAGGTACATCGACATCGGATCGGACGTCTTGTCGCCCAGGTGGAAGGCCACCGTCGGCGACGCCGGGGTGAGCAGCACGTCGGCGCGCTCGTAGGCCGCAGCGAAGTCGGAGGCGATGCGGCGCCGCACCTTGAGCGCCCGGCCGTAGTACGCGTCGTAGTAGCCCGCCGACAGGGCGTACGTGCCCAGCATGATGCGACGCTTGACCTCGGCGCCGAAACCGTCGGTACGTGTCGCCATGTACATGGCGTTGGTGTCGGGTGCGTCGACCCGATGGCCGAATCGGACGCCGTCGTAGCGGGCGAGGTTGCTCGACGCCTCCGCCGGAGCGATCAGGTAATAGGCGGTCAGGCCGTAGCCGAACGCAGGCACGTCCACGTCGACGATCTCGGCACCGGCGTCGCGGAGCGCATCGAATGCCTCGTCGAGACGGCCGGCCACATCCGCGCTCGCGCCTTCGGGAAGGTCGGTGATCCGCCCGACGCGAAGGCCCGCGACACCCATGTCGAGTTGCGCCGTGATCTCGAGCGGACCCTGACGGATCGACGTCGAATCCATCGGATCGTGACCAGAGATCGCTTCGAGGACGAGCGCGGCGTCGGCGACGTCGTGGGCGAACGGGCCGATCTGGTCGAGGCTCGACGCGAAGGCGACGAGGCCGTAGCGGCTGACGGCGCCGTAGGTCGGCTTGACGCCGACCACCCCGCACAGGGCCGCGGGCTGGCGGATCGACCC
>JBGSII010000173.1:0-11494 GCA_041742555.1 Ilumatobacteraceae bacterium | reverse complement strand
GCGGGAGCAACCGCACCCAGCGGCGATGGGCGCAACCTTCCGGTGGCTGTCGCATCCGGGCTGCTGCTCGCCGCGGTGTTCCTCGCGCTCGCGATGTGGCGTCCGGCCGGAGCATTGGCGTTCGTCACGCTGGCGCTCGGTTTGGCGTCGGTCGAGTACTTCGCCCGGGTCACGGACAAGGGATATCGCCCGGTGATCGCGGTGGGTGTGGCAGCGTGCGTGGCCGCGCCGCTCGCTGCCTACTGGGTCGGTGAGGCGGCGATCCCGATGGTGATCGCGTTCGCGTTCTTCGCCGGTGCGATCAGTTTCATCGCCGCCGATTCGGTCGAGGCGGGTCCGATGCCCAACATGGCGATCACCATGCTCGGCCTCGTGTGGATCGGCGTGCTCGGCGCGTATGCCGCGCTGATCCTCTCGTTGTCCAACTTCGGTGAGGGCACGCCGTGGGGCACCGACACCCTCGTGCTGGTCGCCATCGGCGTGGTGGCCAACGATGTCGGGGCCTACTTCGTCGGTTCGGCGTTCGGACGCACCCCGCTGCGGCCCTGGATCAGCCCGAACAAGTCGCTCGAGGGTCTGCTCGGCGGCACGATCCTCACGTTGCTCGTCATGCTCCTCATCGGCATGCAGAACCTCAGCGACACCTGGTCGAGCACGAGCCACCTCCTCATGCTCGGCATCGTGATCTCTGCGATGGCGCCGCTCGGTGACCTCACCGAGAGCATGTTCAAACGCAATCTCGACGTGAAGGACTTCGGCGCCATCATCCGCGGCCACGGCGGCGTACTCGACCGGTTCGACGGGTTCCTGTTCGTGCTGCCGGCGGTGTACTACCTCATGCTGGTGGTCGAACCGCAGCTGGCGCTCTGAGCCGCTGATGCCGCCGACCCGAGTGGCAATCGCCGGGTCGACGGGCTCGATCGGCACGCAGACGCTCGACGTCATCGCCGCAGAGAACATGCGGGTGCCGGGCTCGTACGAGGTCGTGGCGCTGGCGGTGGGTCGATCGACGGCCGAGGTCATCGACCAGGCGCGCCGTTGGGCCCCCGAACTCGTGGCCGTTGCGGACGAGTCGTCGCGACGCGAGGTGGCAGCGGCCCTGCCGGGCATCGACGTAGTTGCCGACCTGCCGGCGATCGTCCAGTCCGCCGAGGTCGTCGTGAACGGCGTCGTCGGATTCGCCGGATTGGCGGTGACCGTCGAAACGCTGCGAGCGGGCAAACGGCTGGCGCTCGCCAACAAGGAGAGCCTCATCGCGGCCGGCCCGGTGGTGCAGCCGCTGCGTTCGGTGCCCGGTGCGGAGCTGGTTCCCGTCGACAGCGAGCATTGTGCGCTGCACCAGTGCCTGCGCTCCTCGGTTGCCACGCAGCGCGAGGTCTCCCGCCTCCTTCTCACGGCGAGTGGTGGTCCCTTCCGGGGACGCACGGCGGACCAGCTGGCCGAGATCACCGTCGACGAAGCGCTCGCCCATCCGACGTGGAGCATGGGACCGAAGATCACGGTCGACTCCAGCACCCTCATGAACAAAGGCCTCGAGGTGATCGAGGCCCACGAGTTGTACGGCACGCCCTACGACGACATCGACGTGGTGGTGCACCCGCAGTCGGTCGTGCACTCGATGGTGGAATTCACCGACGGCTCCACGATCGCCCAGCTCAGCATGCCCGACATGCGTCTCCCGATCGGGTACGCACTCGGCTACCCGGATCGGATCGGGAGTCCGTTCGGCCGCATCGACTGGACCGAGCTGTCGCGCCTCGATTTCGAGCCACCCGACCGAGGCACGTTCCGCTGTCTCGACCTGGCCTACGAGGCCGGGCGGATCGGTGGAACGGCGCCGGCATGGCTCAGCGCCGCGAACGAGGTGGCGGTTGACGCGTTCTTGGCGGGGATCTTGCGATGGAATGAGATCCCTGACGTCTGTGTTGGAGTACTCGCGATGCATGATGGTGCAACCCCCCACACCGTCGACGACGTGATCGAGGCCGATGCCCAGGCTCGGCGGATCGCCCGTGACCTGCTCTCGAAACGAACGACATGACCGATCAGCTGACACCACACGACGAACAGACCGCTCAGCCGCTCCCGCCGCCTGCTCCCACGCGGTCGGACCGCATGAAGAGCGAGATCATGGCGGGCGGCGCCGTGGTCGAGCGCGGCGATGACGAGGTCGCCAACGGCTGGACCGGCTGGTTGGCGATGGCTGCGCTCTTCGGTCTGTTCGCGTGGCTCGCCTTCGTCAACATCTGGATCTTCGTCTTCGTGGTCGGTGTGGTCATCTCGATCTTCCTCCACGAGCTCGGCCACTTCGCAACGGCCAAGTGGACGGGCATGAAGGCGACACAGTTCTTCTTGTTCTTCGGCCCCCGACTGTGGAGTTTCCGCAAGGGGGAGACCGAGTACGGCGTGCGGGCGCTCCCGCTCGGTGCATTCGTGCGCATCGTCGGCATGAACCGGATGGACGACGTCGACCCCGCCGACGAGGCGCGCTCCTACCGCCAGGCCACGTTCCCGCGGCGCCTGCTGGTGATCTCGGCCGGCTCGATCATGCACATCCTGATCGCCATCGTCCTGTTGTTCGCGGTGTACTCGACCCAGGGCGAGATCACCGCACAGGATGAACCTCGAGTGATCGTCGGCGCCGCTGCGGAGGAGTTGCCGGCGTGGGCGGCCGGAATCCGCGACGGCGACGAGATCGTCTCGGTCGGTGGCATCCCCGTGACGACGTCGGTCGGACTGGGCGAGGCCGTTCGCACGTTCGAGCCTGCCGACGTGGTCGACCTGGTCGTGATCCGTGACGACGAGACCCTGACGATTCCGGTCGGGCTCGGCGCGAACACGGCGGTCCCCGAGGACGATCCGTTGTTCGGCACGGCGCTGCTCGGCGTCCGCTCGTACAGCCCGCCGCTCTACGAGCAGCACGGTCTCGGCGGCGCTGCGGTCAACGCGGTCACCGACATCTTCCCGGTGTCGTGGGAGTCGACCAAGGGCATCGTGAAGGTGCTGAACCCGGTCAATCTCGTCGATCAGCTCACCGATACCGAGAATGCCGATCCCACCGCTCGGCCCACCACGATCTACGGCATTGCGACCGTGTCCGATGACGTCGGCGAGTCGGGTGGATTCGCTGGGGTTCTCTACATGCTGGCGATCCTGAACGTGTTCGTCGGCGTGTTCAACATGATGCCGCTGCTCCCGCTCGATGGTGGCCATGCGGCCATCGCGATCTACGAACGCATCCAGGAGAAGCGACGCCACATGGCGGGGCGTTACTTCGCCGACGTCGAGCGGTTGATGCCGTTCGCCATGGGGGTGATCGTCGTGCTGGCGATGCTGATGTTCACGGGCCTGTATCTCGACATCACGGATCCGATCGGCTAGCACGTCGTCGTGGACGTCTCCAGCGCGCTCGTCGCTCGCAAGCCGACCCGCCAGATCGCCGTCGGCAAGGTGAAGGTCGGCGGCGACGCCCCGATCACCGTGCAGTCGATGACCATCACCAAGACCGCCGATGTCGAGGGCACGCTGCAGCAGATCTACGCCCTCGCCGCGGCAGGTGCCGACATCGTTCGCTGCACGTGCAACGAGACCGAAGCGGCTGAGGGACTGGCGCAGATCGTGCCGCGCTCGCCGGTGCCGATCATCGCGGACATCCACCACCAGTACAAGATGGCGCTGGCGGCGATGGAAGCAGGGGTCCACGGCCTTCGGCTGAACCCGGGCAACATCCGCAAACCCGAACACATCAAGGCCGTGGCATCCGAGGCGCGCGACCGTGGCATCCCGATCCGCATCGGTGTCAACGCGGGCTCGCTCGATCCGTCGCTGTACGAGAAGTACGGCAGCGCCACTCCCGAGGCGATGGTCGAATCGGCCCAGCAGGAGATCGCGTACTTCGACGAGGTCGGCTTCGACGCGATCAAGATCTCGGTGAAGGCATCGAGCGTGCCGTTGATGGTCGAGGCCTATCGCCAGTTGTCGGAGGTGACCGATCATCCACTGCATCTCGGTGTCACCGAGGCGGGTCCGCCGCCGGCCGGATTGATCAAGGCAACGGCGGGGATCGCAACGCTGTTGATGGAGGGGATCGGCGACACGATCCGGTACTCGCTCACGGCGGACCCCGTCGAAGAGGCACGCGCCGGGCGCCAGCTGCTCGAGGCGCTCGGGCTACGTGAGCGCAAGAACGTCGACCTGATCGCATGCCCCTCGTGCGGGCGCGCCGAGGTCGACGTGATCGCGGTCGCGAATCGGGCGATGGAGGCGTTCGCCGACCGGGAGATCCCATTGCAGATCGCTGTCATGGGCTGCGTTGTCAACGGCCCAGGTGAGGCGCGTGACGCCGATCTCGGAATCGCCGCCGGGAACAAGCGCGGGCATCTGTTCGTGAAGGGTCAGAACGTTGCTGTGGTTCCCGAGGACCAGATGGTCGATCAGCTCGTCGAGTGGGCCGAGTTCATCCAGGAGCACGGTGTCGACGCAGCGCTCGCCCGGGTCGACCTCGTCAAGGCGGCCCGCGAGGCGGAGAAGGACCGCGCCCGGCTCCTCGGTGAGCAGGGCGACGACGCCAACAACGCCAGCGAGAAGATCGTCGAGATCCGCAAGACCACCCGCTGACGAGTGTTACATCTGGGGTCAGACCCCAGATGTAACAACGACGAAGGTCGGGGCGGCGGGCACGAGGGTGGCGCCCGGTGGGAGATAGAGCGTGGTGCCGTCGAGGTCGACGGCGAGTTCGTGGCTGGTGGCGGTGTGGGTCTGTCCGGGCTCGAGGCGTACCAAGGTGCAGCCGGCCTCGGGGAGCGGATAGCGACCGAGGTGGGCAGCGGCCGTCATCACCGGTTCGACCAACGGCGTCGTGTCGACGATGTGGAGCAACTCGTCGACGTCGACGTGCTTCTCGGTGAGCCCACCGCGCACGACGTTGTCGCTGGCCCCCATCAACTCGATCCCCGCACCGCCGAGGTAGGCGTGGAGGTTCCCCGCGGTGAGGTGGAGCGCCTCGCCCGGCTCCAGGGTGACCCGGTTCAGCAGCAGCGTCACCGCCACGCTCGGATCGCCAGGGTATTCGGCGACGAGACGCGTGACGAGCTCTGCTTCGGGACGCCGACTGCCAGCACACGCCACGATGGTCGCCGTGGGATCGATGCGGCCGCGGTACAGCCCCTCGATCACTGCGCCGATGCCGTCGGAGCTGATCGCCGCGGCGAGCGGTCCAGCCCCAACCGCCTCGAGCAGCGCCAACGTGTCGGTGATCGGGCGGATTCCGCACAGCGCGTCGAATCGGGTCAGCGCGCACAGCAGTTCTGGCTTGGCCCGATCATCCGGGTACACCCCTCTTGCATGGCCGTCGACAGCCTGATCGCTGGTCGGGTGCACCTGCAGCGACAGGGGGCGGGCCGCGGCGAGCACCTTCAAGAGATACGGCAGCTCACCGGTGCGCTCGATCAACGGGCCGCCTCCGACGATCACCGAGGGTCCGTTGGGGTGGGTGCCGAGCCAGAGCTCGGCCCACGGCCGTCCATCCACTGGGGCGTGCAGCAGCTCGGGGATGAAGTGCTCGTCGCCCCACGCGTAGTGCTGCGCGACTCCGGTGATCTGTACGGGATCGATCGCCACCGTCCGTCAGAGCCCCAGCTCGGCAGCCCGCGCGAGCACGCCGTCGCGTTCAGCGCCGATGGTGGTGGACTCGCCGTGGCCCGTGTGCACGATGGTGTGATGGGGGAGCACGAGCAGGGTGTCGCGAATCGACCGCAGGATCGTCGGCTCGTCGCTGAAGCTCCGCCCCGTCGCTCCCGGTCCACCGCAGAACAGGGTGTCCCCGCTGAAGACGGCGCCGGCCTCGGAGTCGTGGAAGCTGCAGCATCCGGGGGAGTGGCCCGGGGTGTGGAGCACGGTGATCTCGTGGCCGCCGGCCCGGAGCTGCTCGCCGGGACGCAGGGTGCGATCAGGCTTCTGGCCGGGCCACACCACGTCCCACAACATCTGGTCCGCGCCGTGCAGGAGGATCGGTGCATCGACCGCGTCACGCAGTGGCACGGCGGCATTGATGTGATCGTTGTGGCCGTGGGTGAGCACGATGGCCGCGACGCGTCGGCCGTCGATCGCGTCGACGATCGGCTGGTGGTCGTGCGCGGCATCGAACACGATGACCTCGCGGTCGTCGCCGACGATCCAGATGTTGTTGGTCACGTCCCACTCGCCGCCATCGAGCGCGAAGACGCCGTCGGTCGTGACCAGCTCGATGCTCATCGGGCGTGCTCCATCAGCTCACGCCTGTGCTCGGAGAGTCGAACACGACCACGCTACGAAGGACCTCGCCGCGCTCCATCTTGTGAAATGCCTCCTCGACTCCGTCGAGCCCGATCGTTTCGGACACGAACCCGTCGAGATCGAGCCGACCCTGCAGGTACAGGTCGATGAGCATCGGGAAATCCCGAGAGGGCAGGCAGTCGCCGTACCACGACGACTTCAGCGCTCCGCCCCGGCCGAACACCTCGATGAAGGGGAGTTCGAGCGTCATCTCGGGGTTGGGGACGCCGACCAGGACAACCGTGCCGGCGAGATCGCGAGCCTCGAAGGCCTGCTTGTAGACGTCGGGTCGACCGATTGCCTCGATGCACACGTCGGCCCCGAAGCCACCGGTGGCCGAACGGATGAACTCGACGGGGTCGGTGTGTGTCGAGTTGCACACGTGGGTGGCGCCGAAGCCCGTTGCCCATTCGAGCTTGCGATCGTCGATGTCGACGCCGATGATCGTCGACGCACCTGCGAGGCGTGCACCGGCGATGGCCGCATCGCCGACACCGCCGCACCCGAACACGGCGACAGACTGGCCTCGGGTGATTCCAGCGGTGTTCAGAGCGGCACCGATCCCGGCCATGACGCCGCAACCGAGCAGCCCGGCCGCAGCCGGCGAGGCGGCGGGGTCGACCTTCGTGCACTGTCCTGCAGCGACGAGTGTCTTGTCGCAGAATGCGCCGATGCCGAGCGCCGGCGAGAGCTCGGTGCCGTCCGTCAGGGTCATCTTCTGCGTGGCGTTGTGGGTGCTGAAGCAGTACTGGGGCTGGCCGCGACGGCACGCACGGCAGGCGCCGCAGACCGCCCGCCAGTTGAGGATCACGTAGTCGCCCGGGGCGACCTCCGTGACCCCCTCGCCGACCGCTTCGACGATGCCGGCTGCCTCGTGGCCCAGCAGGAACGGGAAGTCGTCGTTGATCCCGCCCTCCCGGTAGTGCAAGTCGGTGTGGCAGACACCACACGCCTGAATGGCGACCACGGCCTCGCCCGGCCCGGGATCGGGGATGACGATGGTCTCCATCGTCACGGGCTGGCCCTTCGCGCGGGCGATGATGCCTCGAACATGCTGACTCATGCCCGCGAACGTAGCGCGGAACCGAATCGGACCAGCGAGCGTCGAACTCTCATGACCAAGCACATCTTCGCCGGCGTGTTCGTCTGCGCACTCGTGCTCGCCTCGTGTGCGAGCGACTCCAACCCTCCTGCAGCCGACAACACGCTGCCGCCGGTCGCCGACGGCGACCAGCATCCGGTCGGAGCGGACGCCGTGATCGTGTCGTACGCGGAGGTCGGCGGGTTCACGACCCCAGAGCTGACATTCCAGCAGACGCCGACGGTGTTGATCTCCGGCGACGCGAAGGTCTACACGCCCGGTGCGCAGATCGCGATCTTCCCAGGCCCGCTCCTGCCGACCCTGCAGGTGCAGACGATCACCGAAGAGGGTGTCGACGAAGTGCTGGCCGCGGCCGAGGCGGCCGGCCTGTTGCGTCAGGTCGACTACGAGGCGCCGACGAACATTGCCGATGCAACGACGTCGAGGGTGGTCATCAGCGCCGACGGCGAGACATGGATCCATGAGGCCTACGCGCTCACCCTGGGTGCCGGGCTGGGGACCGAGACACCGGAGCGCCAGGCACTCCTGGATTTCATCATCCAGCTCACGGACCTCCCCACGCTGGTCGGCGATGCAAACCTCGGGTCGACGGGCGTCCATGAGCCCGAGGAGTATGCGATCGAAGCGCTTCGCGTCGAGGATCTGTCGGCGTTCGCCGGTGAGGGGATCGAACCGACCGTCGTCGAGTGGCCGACCGACGTCCCGGTCCGGCTGGCCGATGCATCGTCGTGCACGGTCGTTCCGGCGTCCGAGATCGGTGACACTCTGGCCGCAGCGAACCAGCTGACGTTCTTCACCGACGACGGGGTCACCTATCAGGTCCTCGCCCGTCCAGTCCTGCCCGGATCAACGTGTGGTTGACCGATTGCAGCAGGGGTCTGACCCCAGCTGCAAACGGTCACCAGCTGCAATCGGATCAGAAGAGGCGGAGGTCGTCGGGCTTCATGCCGCGGAGTTCGTCGTAGTCGACTTCGACCCAGCGGAAGCCGCGGGCTTCGGCGAGCACCTTGGCCTGTGGCTTGACGACCTGGGCGACGAAGACGCCACGGATCTCACCGAGCGACGAGTCGAGCTGGAGTCGCTCGATGTAGCGCGCCAGCTGCTCGACGCCGTCGATCTCGCCGCGCCGCTTGACCTCGACCGCAACGACCGTGTTCGACTCGTCGCGGCACACGAGGTCGATCGGCCCGATCGCGGTCGGGTACTCCCGGCGGACCAGCGTGAGGCCTTCCTCGATCGCGTGGGGGCTGGCTGCCAACAGCTCCTGCAGATGCGCCTCGACGCCGTCCTTCTGCAGGCCTGGATCCTCACCCAGTTCGGCGGAGACGTCGCTGAGCACCTCGAGCAGCGTGATCGTCAGCGTCTCCTGCTTGGGATTGGTGACCACCCAGTGGTCGCCATGATCGACCAGGGTGTTCGGTGCATTCATCCAGTTCAACGGCTTGTAGGCGCCGCCGTCGGCGTGGATCGCAACACACCCGTCTGCCTTCACCATGATCAGTCGGGTGGCCTCGGGAAGGTGGGCGTCGAGACGGCCGGCGTAGTCGACGGAGCAGCGGGCGATCACCAGGCGCACGGTGGGCGACGCTACTTGGTGAGCTTCGGACGCTCTGATTCGACGTGCTCGCGCATGCGCTTCTGGATGAGCTCGCGTCGTTGCTGCAGCTCGCGGTAGGTCACCTGGTTCACGCTCGAGTCGAGCCCCATCGACGCCTTCACGCCGTCGAGGTCGAACTCGACCGCACTCGGGTCGACCCCGAGTTCTCGCCCGAGGCGCTCGCCGTGCTTCTGTGCGAACAGCATGGAGATGTTCGCCACCTCGCCCAGCAGGTCGAGTTCGGGGGCGAGGCGCGCGATGGCACCGTCGAGGAACACCATGTTCTTCACGTACAGCATCAGCTCCTTGGGGAGCTTCGCGCCGTAGCCCAGCAATGCCTTGACGACCCGTTGGACCTCTTGCACCATCTCTTCGCCGGTCAGCGTGGTCGGATCGATCACGTCGTCTTCGAGGCGGAGGTCCTTGATGACGGCTTCGAGGTCGGTGTCCATCGGCAGCGCGCCGAGGTCACGCAGCGCCGCCATCTGGCCCCGCACGTCGTTGGTGGTCGCGCCGAGCATCAGCCGGAGGAATGCGTTGCGGCGCGCGCCCGAGAGCCGGCCCACGATCCCGTAGTCGAGCAGCGCGGTCCGGCCGTCGGCCATCACGAACAGGTTGCCGCCGTGCAGGTCGCCGTGGAAGATGCCCTCGACGATGGCGCCCTCCATGAAGGCGATCATCGCCGTGCGCACGACCTCCTCGGTGTCGATGCCGGCGCCCTGCATCCCGTGGACGTCGTCGAAGTTGAAGCCGTACACGCGCTCCATCACGAGCACCCGCTTGGTGACCAGCCTCGGGTGCGGCCGCGGCACGACGTACTGGTGCTGGTCGAGGTCGTGCAACATGGCGGCGACGTCGAGCATGTTCGCCGCTTCCATCCGAAAGTCGAGTTCCTCGACGATGGTCTCGGCGAACAGTTCGACGAGCGCGGGCGGGTTGGCGAGCGCTGCGACCGGGATCCGGCCGACCAGATACGGAGCGAGCCACGCCATCACCCGCAGGTCCTTGCGGACGAGCCGTGCCACGGTCGTCCGCTGCACCTTGACGACCACGTGCTCGCCGGTGTGGAGCGTCGCGGCGTGCACCTGGGCAATCGACGCAGCGGCGAGCGGCGTCTCGTCGAACCACGAGAACACGTCCTCGAGGCGGGCGCCGAGATCCTGCTCGACGGTGAGGCGCACCTCGGTGAACGGCTCCGCGGGAACCTGATCGCGGCACTTCTTGAACTCGCTCACCAACTCGGCGGGAAAGAGTCCCTCGCCCGACGAGATGATCTGGCCGAGCTTGATGTACGTGGGGCCGAGGGCTTCGGCGGCCAGCCGGAGGCGTCGTGACACATCGGCCCGGCTCGCCTCGGGGGTGTCGAACCGCTGACGCCGCTTCTTCAGCATCCACGGGGCGATCGCCGCGCCGAGGTGCCCGACGACGGTCAACACCCGCGAGCCGGGTGGGAGCGTCGACGGCTTCACCAGTGCCGGGACCTCCGCCTGCGCCTGGCGGCGTAGCCGGGCAGCGAGGTGGGACCAACGGATGTCGTCGCGATCGAGCTCCCATGGCGCTTCGTCGGTGAACGATCCCCAGGCGAGGTCCGAGGGGCGGTCGGTGTCCGCGGGAGAGATCGTCACCCCGTCATGATGCCGGATTCTCGGAGATTCGTCGCCGCGAGGCAACATCGCGTCATGACAGCACGACCGTTCCGCGTCCTCGGCCTCCAGCAGATCGCGATCGGCGGTCTCGACAAGGTGGCGCTCACCGGTCTGTGGACCGGGTTGCTCGGTGTCGAGAAGGTGGGTGACTACGTCAGCGAGTCCGAGAACGTCGACGAGGACATCCTTCGCCTCGGCGACGGTCCCTACGCCGTCGAGATCGACCTGATGCAGCCGCTCGACCCCGACCGGTCCCCGAAGGTCCACGTTCCGACGCTCAACCACGTGGGCCTGTGGATCGACGATCTGGCGGCCTGCGTGGACTGGTTGACCGACCAGGGGGTCCGCTTCACGCCCGGAGGGATTCGCAAGGGCGCGGCCGGCCACGACGTGTGCTTCATCCACCCGAAGGGCAACGACGACACGCCACGAAGTGGCGAAGGGGTGCTGATCGAACTGGTCCAGGCGCCACCCGACGTGATCGCTGCGTTGGGCTGATGGTCGGCCTGTCGACCTCCGGCCCGCTCGCAGGGGTGCGAGTCGTGGAGCTGGGCGTGTGGGTGGCTGGCCCAGCGGCCGGCGGGATCATGGCCGACTGGGGCGCCGACGTGATCAAGGTCGAGGCGGCCTCGGGTGATCCGCAACGGGCGGTGTTCGGGTCCCTCGGTCTCGATGGCACGATGCCCGTGCCGCCATTCGAGGTCGACAACCGTGGCAAGCGATCCGTGGTGCTCGATCTCCGTGAGTTCGACGACTACGCAGTCCTGGATCGCCTGTTGTCGACCGCCGACGTGTTGATCACGAACATGCGCCCGGGGGCGCTGGAGCGCCTCGATC
>JBGSII010000172.1:0-8211 GCA_041742555.1 Ilumatobacteraceae bacterium | reverse complement strand
AAGCCCGACCCGGTCTACGTCCAGGCAGCAAAGCGCCGGCGCAAGATCCCGTTCTGGGCGATGGCCACCCTCAGCCTCATGCCGGTCTGGGGCTTCATGTACGTCCGGGCCATCACCGAACCACCCGAAGTGGTCGAAGGTCCGATCGGCATCGGCGCCGAGATCTACAGCAACTGCGCGAGCTGCCATGCGGCCGATGGCAACAACCCAGCGAGCGTCGGCTACCCGTTCGCCAACGGCGAGGTCCTGAAGACCTTCCCGCACATCGAGGACCAGATCCGCTACGTGTACTACGGCACCGAGGGCTACAACGCCGCAGGTGTCGAGATCTACGGCAACCCCGATCGCGAGGGCGGCGCTCACGTCACCGGCAACCGCGGCGTGATGCCCGCCTTCGGTGGCCAGCTCACCCAGTACGAGATCCTCGCCGTCGTCTGCCACGAGCGCTACACGCTCAGCGGCGCCGACCCGACGAGCGAGGAGTACGCCGCCGAGTACGAGACCTGGTGCTCGGAGGAGTCGCCCGTGTTCGCAGAACTCGAAGCGGGAACGTACGACTACACCTCGCCCGACGCTCCCGAGTTGGGCGAGGTCGAGATCATGCCGATCGGCCCCGAGGCCATCCCCGGCTCACCTCCGTCGGCCGGCTGACGGGAGACGCTCTGGACACCGACGTCCTCGTCGTCGGCGGGGGTCCTGCCGGAGCGTCGGTCGCCACGTGGCTGGCCCGATCGGGCCATCACGTCACGCTCGTCGAGAAGCGGCCCGTCGCACGGCACAAGGCCTGCGGCGATGCGCTCACCCCTCGAGCGCTGCGCGAGTTGACGCTCCTCGGGGTCGACCCGGTGGCCCTCGGAGGCCACCGACTGGCCGGCGTCCGACTGGTCCACGGCGAACGAACGGTGACGACCCCATGGCCACGGCATCGCGATGTGCCGGATCACGCAGTCGCACTTCGCCGCGACCTGCTCGACACCCACCTGCGCACCCGAGCGAGCGAGGCGGGCGCGGCGCTGCTCATGGGACACCAGGCGACGGCGCCGATCGTCGAACGAGGATTCGTCCGCGGCGCCACGCTCGCCATCGATCCCGAGCTCGACCCGACCGCGGACCGCGCCAGCACGGTGCGGGCGCGCTTCGTCGTGGTCGCCGATGGAGCCAACAGCAGCTTCGGTCGCGACCTCGGCACCACACGGCAGCGACATTGGCCCTACGGAATCGCGACCCGGACGTATTTCCACAGCGCTCGCGCGGCGGAATCGTGGATCGAATCGGACCTCGGAATCCCCGACGCCGCCGGCAATCCGGTCGCCGGGTACGGCTGGGTGATCCCGCTCGGCGACGGCACCGTCAACGTCGGCGTCGGCATCCTGTCGACCTACCGCGACGTGCGCGGCGTCAACGCGCTCAAGCTGCTCGACTCGTTCGCTCACCGAATCGCCGAACGGTGGCAGCTCGACCCCAGCACTCAGCTCAAGGCACCGACCCGGTTCCGGGTGCCGTTGGCCGGATCGGTGGGCCCCACCATGGGACCGACGTTCCTCGTGGTCGGCGATGCCGCAGGGTCGGCGAGCCCATTCAACGGCGATGGGGTCGACGCTGCGTTGATGAGCGGCCGGTTCGCCGCCGAGGTCCTGGACGACGCGCTCTCGGCGGGCAACTCGACGACGCTGCAGCGCTATCCGACGTTGCTGGCCGACGAACTCGGCCGATACCACCAGGTGGGTCGCCTGGCCGCGCGATTCCTCGGCCGTCCCGCCATCCTGCGGCCGGCCCTCCAAGTCGGTGTTCGCAGCGACCGCATCGCCGGCGCCGTCTTGCGGATCGCCACGAACGAACTTCGCGACGGCCACCCCGGCGGCGCCGAACGCGCCTACGCCCTGGCCAGCACGATCAGCAAGTTCGCCCCCAACTGGTGATCCGCCCAGCACCAGCGCGTCCCATCCCACCCATCCCTGCGATGAGCGAAAGGACCGGATACGGCACCCTTCGCTCATCGCAACCCAGGATCGCATCCCTGCGATGAGCGAAAGGACCGGATACGGCACCCTTCGCTCATCGCAGGGAGGGTTCGGGGCCCGCGGACCGGTCAGGCGGTGACGGAGACCGAGTCGAGCAACGCCTGCGGTGCGGCGCGAAGTGCGTCGGTAGCGGCGGAATCCGGAAAGTCGGCGCACCACGACTGAGCGCGCTCGACGTACTCGCGAGCGGTGTCGACGGCGGATGCGAGGCCGTCGTTCGAGCGCACGATCGCGAGCGCCTTCTCCTGCGCCGCGGAATCGAGCGGCGCTCCGAGCAGCCCGGCGAGTTCCGCGGACGCGGCGTTGTCGAGTGCGAGCGTTCGCAGGACCGGCAGGGTGTACACGCCCTCGACCATGTCGTGTCCCGCCGGCTTGCCGAGCTGCGCATCGGTGGCGGTGACGTCCAAGATGTCGTCGACGATCTGGAACACCGTGCCGTAGGCATTGCCGTAGGCGGTGAGCGCGTCGATCACATCTCGTTCGTGACCCGCGACGATGCCACCGATCCGTGCCGCCGTGCCGTAGAGCGACGCTGTCTTGCCGTGGATCGATGCGAGATAGCTGGTCTCCGTTCGCGACCGGTCGTAGGTGTGGCGGAGTTCCTCGATCTGGCCTTCACAGAGCCATCCGATGGTCCGAGCAAGCAGCCCCGCGACCTCGGTCCCGAGCGACGCGGCGATCTCCGACGCCCTCGACAGCAGGAAGTCGCCAGCGAGAATTGCCTGGAGGTTGCCCCACTTGGCGTTGACCGTCTCGACACCGCGGCGGGTGTCGGCCTCGTCCATCACGTCGTCGTGATAGAGCGAGCCGAGGTGGACGAGTTCACACGCCACCCCACCGCGTACGACATCGTGTGTTGCGGGCACTCCGAAGATCTGGGCACCGGCCACCGCCAGCACCGGCCGCAGACGCTTGCCTCCTGCGACGATCAGATGCGAAGCGATCTCGTTCAGATAGGCGTCCGAGGTGACGACCGCAGCGTGCATCGCGTCCTCGATCCGCTCACGATCGGCGGCCATCGACGGAAGGGTCAACAGCGGCGACATGCCGTTGGGGGCCAGCACCTCTTCCTGGGACACGTCGGACAGGCTAGGCGCGTGCGGCGAAGGACGCACGGACGAGCCGCGGCGCATCATCTCGATCCCCGGGTCGCCCTGTACCCGGCTCGCCCCTATCCTGGGGCCCATGTCCGTGACGGCAACCGCTCCCGCCATCCTGCCCAAGGCGAACGAGGCGTGTTGGTGTGGAAGCGGCCGCAAGTACAAGCGCTGCCACAAGAAGTCCGAGGGTCGGGTGCTCCCCGGGTTCGTCACGCCGATGCGCGACGTCCCCGACACGATCGCTCGACCGTCGTACGCCGACACGGGCGAAGTGGTTGCGTGGGACGAACCGCGCATCAAGAGCTCCGACACGATCCAAGCGATGCGTCACGCCGGCAAGGTCGCCGCCGAGGTGTTGAGACTGGCGGGCGAGATGGTCGCGCCGGGAGTCACCACCGAGGAGATCGACATCTACGTGCACAACCTGTTCGTCGAGCGCGGGGCGTATCCCTCGACAATCAACTACCACGGCTACCCGAAGGCGTGCTGCACCTCGGTGAACGAGGTGATCTGCCACGGGATCCCCGATTCACGGCCGCTGCGAGACGGCGACATCTGCAACATCGACGTCACCGGCTACATCGGCGGCGTCCACGGCGACACCAACGCCACGTTCCTCGTCGGCGACGTCGATCCCGAGAGCAGGCAACTCGTCCGGGTCACCGAGGAGTGCACCTGGTACGGCATCGAAGCCGTGAAACCCGGCCGTCCGCTGAGCGACATCGGCCGTGCGATCGAGGATCACGCAAAGCAGTACCGGTACGGCGTGGTCCGAGCGTTCGTCGGCCACGGCATCGGCGAGCAGTTCCACACCGACATCCAGGTGCTGCACTACTTCGACTCGCGAGCCTCCACCATCATGCGCCCCGGCATGACCTTCACGATCGAGCCGATGATCACCCTCGGCACCGTCAGCTACAAGGTGTGGGACGACGACTGGACCGCTGTGACCAGCGACGGTCGACGCACCGCCCAGTTCGAGCACACCGTCCTCGTCACCGACGATGGGTGCGACGTACTCACGGGTGGGCCCGGAGCGGTGAGCCCGTCGGCTCCCTGGAATCGCTGACCGGTTCAGGCGCTTCCTTCGCACTCGGTACGGCGAAGAGCCACCACAACGCCACGGCGGCGACGAGCACTCCACCGACGAGCGCGGCGGCGGTCGCGAAACGATCGAGCCAGAACGGGGCATCGGTCGGCACGATGGCCGCACTCAGGCCGTCACGCTTGACGAATCCCCAGATGGCCAGTTCGACGCCGACGAGCAACAGGGCAGCGTCTGCTGCGAAGCGCTGGCCGCGCATCGCCAGCGCCAGGCCCACGGCCGCACAGACCGCAGCCACGATCGGCAGCACGATCCAGACCAGGCGAGGTCCGGTGGCGCTGGGAAGCGAGGTGTACTGCGCAGCTCCGACAGCGACGGCGAGCGCCACCAGCGGAACGGTTGCAGCGATCGGTGGGACTCGCCGTCCGCGCAGGAACCACGCACCGAGCGCGACGGCGACTCCGGCGAGCACCCCGGTCCACATGGCGACCGGAGAGGGCTCGGGTTGCCACGTGCTGATCACGGTCACCTCGACCATCTCGCCGTCGACGATGATCGGGATCACCGCCTCGAGGATCTGATCCCCTGCCTGCAGACCGAACGGTCGTGCGCTCTGCATCCAGTGCGCTCGGTGGTCGTGCCACGCCCAGTACCCGCCCGTGGCGACCTGCTGCCAATCGGGTTCGGCGTCCGCGCTGGCCGTGTCGGGCACGCCGTCGATCCCGTACCGATCGGCGTTCAGATAGGTCGCAGGAGAGTTCCGATTCTCGAGGACGACACCATCTGGCCGGAACCACAGGTAGTCCTCACCTTCGTAGCCGATCACCGTTGCCTCGACTCCAGGCTCGACGCGCATCTCGAAGAACGAGTCGCCTCCGATGATGCCGACCTCGATCGCCGTGGTCTCGGGTTCCACCGATTGCACTTCGGACTGGTAGTCGGTCGGGCCGGCGGGATCGGCGTACACCGGCGCACCTGTCACTGCAATGCCGATGACGACACCCGTCACGACGCGCCGAACGAAGCGGCGCACCGGCATGCTCATGCGTTGACGATCAGCACGAGCTGACCGCTGGGATGCACGGTGCAGACACCTTCGAATTCGCCGGGAGTCGAGAATCGCTGGGTGAGGGTCTCGTTCGGGCCGACGAAGAACGGCCCGACCGTATGGCCCCGATCATCCTGGTTCTCGATGCGGATCGTGTCACCGACGTTCGCTTCCAGTTCGGCCGGCAGGATCTCCAGCGGTGTTCCCGCATCGAGGGCCTCGCCGGCGCCGACCGGGATCACGTACTCGAAGGTTGCCGCGCCGGTGTCGCTCGCTGCTTCGGTGTCGGGTTGGGACGGGTCGCCGCCGCACGAAGCGAGGACGCCACCGAGCATCAGCACGCTCACGGCGAGCCGTGCTGCGACGACGAGGCGATCACGCATCACGACGCATCCTTCGCAGCGAACAGTTGCTCGATGTCGGCGGCCATCTCCGACGACGACGTGCCGAACGGCCATGTCAGCGCCAGACGACCCTGGTCGTCGACGAAGTAGAGGAACCCGCTGTGGGACACCTCGACCTCGCCCTCGTCGTTCGTGGTGACGTCGTAGCTCACTCCGAACGGTTCGGCAGCTGCAGCGAGCACGGCGCCGTCGTTGGTACCGGCAGCCTCGGCATCGGCAACGAAGCTCTCGACGTAGCCGGGCAGGATCTCGTTGTCGCGATCGGGATCGACCGTGACCATCACGGTGCTCACCTGCGCTGCGAGATCCTCTGGCAGCCGGCGGAGCGTGACGGCCCAGTCGGCCATCGTGGTGGGGCACACGTCGGGGCAGTTCGTGTAGCCGAAGTAGACGGCCTTGAAGCCGCCCGGCTCGGCACGAAAGACGACGTCGTCGCCCGGGTTCGTCAGAGACGGCACGACGGTGGCGTCGACCACTGGTGCAGGCGCGCGCACGATTCCGGCGAGTTCACGCGCGGCGGCGCTCGACGGAGAGGATGTCGCGGCCGAGCTCGTGGAGTCGTCGTCGGTTCCGGTTCCACATCCGACGAGGAGCAGGCCGGCAGCAACCAGCACGGACGTCGCTCGATGCGCTCGACGGGGTGCGCCGCGATCACTCATCGGCAAGCGTCTCGATGAACGCAACGATGTCGGCGATCTCGGCGTCGGAGAGATTGTTGGCCGGCATCCTCAAGGTCCAGCCGGCGCGGACCTCAGCGGACGGGTCGGCGATGGCCCGGGTGAGATATGCGGAGTCGGCGACCACCGTGGTTCCGTCGGCCAATTCGACTTCCGACTCCGCGAGGCCGATCCAACCGGGACCGGCACCGCCGCCGAAATCGGGTCCGTGACAACCCGCGCAGCCGCTGCTGCGTGCCAACTGCTCACCGTTTGCTGCACCGGATTGTTCCGATGCTCCCGGCGTCGGATCTGCCTGGCCGGCGTCGTCGCCGCACGACACGGCCGCGAGCGCCAACACCGTGGCGACCGCAGCGCCGGTCACATGTCGGGCGAACCCGACTCGCCTCGATGATGTGCCGTCACGCACGTCGGGTCTCCTGTCCAGCTTCCTGATGAGTCCGGTCCGTCAGCAGCGATCGGACCTCGGATCGAGCACGCTTGTGCAGAGTCGTCGCCCGAGCCCCTGGGGTTCCCTGTCGCGAGTCCGTCGCTGCGCTCATCGGGCGATCACCTCGTCGGAGTCCGCACCCGGGTCGCCGAGCATCGTGACCAGGTCACCCCTCGCCCGGGCGACCCGCGACCTGATCGTGCCGACCGGGCAATCGAGCACCTCGGCCGCTTCGTCGTACTGCAGACCGAGCACCTGGGTGAGCACGAACGCGCTGCGACGATCGTCGTCGAGCCGCGCCAGCACATCGTCGAGGTCGACGCGACCGGACAGGTCCGGAGCGATGACGGTTCCCTCGGCCCACCCGGCAGTGGCGTTGTCGAGCACCGCCCGGTCGAGCCGGCGGCGGCGACCAGCGCGCCGGGTGTGGTCGACGCAGGTTCGACGGGCGATCGTGAGCAGCCAGCCACGAGCCGATCCATCGGCCCGGAAGCGGTGGATCGACCCGATCGCTCGCTCATAGGTCTCCTGCGCGAGGTCGTCGGCGTACGCGACATCGCCCACGTACCGACACAGCTTCCACACATCCGCCTGCGTCTCTGCGACGAACCGTTCCAGCGCAACTCGGTCTCCATCGCGCGCGGCGATGAGCAGTCGGGTCAGGTGATCCACAGCGAGAGTTTCGCAGCGCTGCGTCCCGTACACGCAGTGACCTACGTCAGTTTTTTCCAGGGCGAGCCGGGAACGATTCGCGACCGACGAACGACAGAATGCACCATGGAGCCGATCGACTGCGAGGCCACCCGCGAGACGCTGTCCGCACGCGCCGACCGCGAGGCGACTCGCGACGAGCTCGCCCGCGCCGACGTTCACCTCACCCACTGCGCCGACTGTCGTCGGTACGTTGCCGACCTGGAGCGGATCGATCGCATGATCCGTATCCGTCCCGCGGAACCTGTGCCCAACCTCGTCGGCTCGGTCACCGCTCGCGTGCGGCCGGCCCAACTCGGACGCGGCGGGTGGCTGCGACCGGCACTCGCGTGGGTTGCTGCGGTCATGTTGGTCCAGAGCTTGCCAGCGTTGCTGTTGGGTGAGACTTCCGGAACGAGCCCGCACCTCGCCCGCCACCTCGGCGCGTTCGGCGCCGCGCTGGCGATCGGTTTCGCCTACGCCGCCTGGAAGCCGCATCGGGCGTTCGGGTTGCTCCCGTTCACTGCTGCGCTGGTGGCCACGACCTCGGTGAGCATCGTCGCCGATCTCGTCACCGGATCGCGAACACCACTCGCCGAGCTGATCCACATCACGGAGTTGGCGGGCCTCGCACTGTTGTGGATGGTCGCGGGGTCACCCGGCTGGCGACATCGTGGGCACTCGCGCCGGCGACGGTTGCCGCAGCTCGATCCGCAGCAGTGACGTCGTCCACCACTGCGTGAGCGCCACGTCATCGGCGAGGCCGTAGGCGGCGCTGACCGCTGCGCTGCAGCCG
>JBGSII010000171.1:0-1551 GCA_041742555.1 Ilumatobacteraceae bacterium | reverse complement strand
CCGATCTGCCACACCGGAACGGTCACCGCGTCGTCGGAGGTGAGCGCGGTCAGCCGAGCGATCGCTCGGGCAGCCTGCCGGTCGGCGTCGGACTGCCCGCCCCACAACCCGAGCTGCATGCCATCGTCGGCGCGCACCTCGTCGGGGACCAGGCGAACCAGCACGACACCGCCGGTCAGCTCCTGCTCGCTCCCCCGCGGCAGGTTGATCCAGGCGTCGAGTTGCCAACGCACCCGCTCGACCATCGCCGCTGCCGAGAGCCCAGCCGAGCGATACCACGAACGCTCCGATCGTTCACCGTGTTCGGATTCGAGCACGACGACCAGCCGGACGCACACCCGTCCGTCGGCAGCCAGCGTCTCGGCCAGCTCGTCGGCCAAACGTTTGGCGACGAACACCACGGCGCTCGACTGAGCGGCCGGATCGTCGAGGACATGGTCGATGCGCCGCTCGGGTGCCGGGTCGGTGGTGCCCATCGGGCGCGTGTCGGCGCCGGAGGCCAACCGGTGGGCATGGACTCCGGGATGCCCGAACCGACCGAACACGTCGACTGCCGAGAGCGCCGCCAGATCGCCGAGCCGACGAAGCCCGAGGCGGCCGAACAACTCGACCAGCTCGGCATCGCATTCGCCGAGTGTCTGCAACCATCCGATCGGGAGATCAGCACAGAACGCAGGAGACGATCCCGGCTCGACGATCACGGCTTCGGCCTGGCGAACCGCCAACCGCGCAGCGATGCTCGACGCGAATCGGCCGTCAGCGACGCCGACACCGACCTGTGTCACCGGGGCATCAGCAGCGGTGAGCGTCTCACTCAAGCGTTCGGACAGCCGCTCGGTGAGCATACGGTCGCCGCCGAAGTACCGGGCCGGCCCGCGTGCCAGCAGGCTGATCCACCCTGGCTCGATCACATCGAGACGCGGAGACAGCTCAGCAACGGCACGGACGATCGATTCGAACTCGCGTGCATCGCGGTCGACGTCACGATCGATCAACGTCAGATGCGGGCACCGCCGCTGTGCCTGACGGCGTCGTTGGCCGATGACGACGCCGTCCGCGGCGGCGGCCACCGTGCGAGCGATCACCCGGTTCGCTCCCATCACTGCAGCTGCGACATCAGCGCCGAAGCCCGCAGCGGTCACCGGCCAGTCGGGGAACCAGATCGAGACGATCCGCGGCGGCTGTTCCACCACGTCCACGCAAGCCATGGCCTCACCCCGGCAACGAGAGCAGGCAACGGCGGTGCCCGTGCAGGCGACGACCGGACGCTTCGACGACGAGTCGGCGGTGTTGCAGGTTGCCGTGGCCGTCACCGAGGCCAACCCATTCCGCACCACCGGCATCGAGCTTTCCATCGCATGGCAACGCACCCGGATCGCCGAGCACGAACATCACGACGTCACGCTGACGGAGGCGGATGGCGACCTTGCGCATCGCGGATGGCGAGACATCACTCGGAACCCGGGCGATCAGAAGGTCGAAGCCGTCGGCCGCCGCCGCGACCACGTCGGGCCAACGGCTCGGCTCGGTGCGCACGGCCACCACTCGTTC
>JBGSII010000170.1:0-4890 GCA_041742555.1 Ilumatobacteraceae bacterium | reverse complement strand
GACGTCGACGGTGCCGTCGTCGTTGCCCCCGAGGAAGGTCCCGTAGGCCGCCGGCGGCTGGGTGAGCTTCTCGACCTCCTCGCGCAGCGCGGCGATGTGCTCACGCGCCTCGCGCAGGGTGTAGGTGAGCTTCTCGTTCTGGCTCACGGCCTGGGCCAACTGGCCCTTGGTCTCGAGCAGCCGCTCCTCGAGGGTGCGGACCCGCTTCGGCGCGTCCTGCAGGCGACGCCGCAGCGATGCGATCTCCTCTTCCAGGATCCGGACCTGCTCGTTGAGGTCGTCGACCTCGCCGGGCGCCTGCTCCTGGTTGGCTTCGTCGTCGTGTGAGTTGACGGCACCCACCTCCTCGTTGGCCTGACGGCGACCCTACCGTGGCTCCCTCCCGATCTGGTGCTGCATCGACGTGCTGTCACACGCCGTGCACGAGCCGTAACAGGACCTTCGCAACTTGCGCGCCCGCGCTCCGGGCGAGGAAGCTTCAACCCGACGCACCACCACCGCTCGGCCTGCGGGATTTTCTCCAGGATGCCCCGGGTTTATCCGGTCGTCGCACTAGAGTGTTCTCGTGCGGTTCGACACCGCACTCCACGCCCACCCCACTCCCCCTCACGAAGAGGTGACAAGGCGAATGAAGGTCTGGATCGACCAGGATCTCTGCACCGGCGACGGACTCTGCGAGGAGATCGCCCCTGACGTGTTCACCCTGCTCGACGACGGCCTGGCCTATGTCGTCGAAAACGGCAAGATCTTCGCCGAGGCAAAGGGCAACCCCCAGGGCGCCGAAGGACTCGCGGAGATTCCCGATGGCCAACTCGAGGCCGTGATCGAGTCCGCCGAGGAGTGCCCCGGCGAGTGCATCTACATCGAACCCTGATCAGCGACGACCGCTGAGCGCGACGAGGCCCCGGGCGACAGACCCGGGGCCTCGTCGCGCCATCGTGTCACGCTGTCGGTACCGACTCCGGCGCCTCGGTCGGACATTCGCGAGGAGGCGTCTCGCTGATGCCGACTCGGTCGTGGAGTCGCCGCAACGGAGCGGGAGCCCACCAGTTCCAGTCGCCGGCCAGCTTCATCAGCGCCGGGACGAGCGTCGAGCGGACGATGAACGCGTCGACCAGCACCGCCAGCGCCAGGCCGAGGCCGAACAGCTTGATGAACGTCACCCCCGACGTCGCGAAGGCGAAGAACGTGATCGACAGGAGCAAGGCGGCGGCCGTGACGAGCCGTCCGGTCTTCTTCAGCCCGACCGCAACCGCGAGGTCGTTGTCGCCGGTGAGGTCGTACTCCTCCTTGATGCGTGACAGGAGGAACACCTCGTAGTCCATCGACAAGCCGAATGCCACGCAGAACATCAGGATGGGCATGGAGATGTCGGTCAGGCCGGTCGGTGTGAAGCCGAGCAGGTCGGCGCCGTTGCCCTCCTGGAACACCCAGACCATCAACCCGAAGGTCGCAGTCAGGCTCAGCGCGTTCAGGAGAATCGCCTTGACCGGCACGAGCAGTGATCCGAACATGAGGAACAGCAGGACGAACGTGGCCACCACGATGATGGCGGCGGCGTACGGCACGAGCGAGAAGATCGCCGACTTCGAGTCGACGAGTGCTGCCGAAGCGCCCCCGACGAGGGTGTCCTCGAACGGTGGGTCGATCGAACGGACGGCGCCGATCATCTCCTCTGCCTCGACCGAGATGGGTTCGAGTTCGGGGACGACGTTGAACCAGGTCGCGTCACCGGAGGCCGATGCCGTGCTGGCGAAGCGCACCAGCGACGAATCCGTGACCACGTTGGCCCCGTCGACGAACCGGCCGACTGCGCTGTCGACGCGAGCGACACCGTCCACCCGAGACAACTCGGCGGCGTAGGCGGCGATCGAGGACTCGTCGACGCCACCGATGGCGACGACGGGGAACGCGTCACCCTCCGAGGAGTCGAACTCGTTGCGCAGGATGTCCGACTGCTGGCGGACCTCCGCGGACTCGGGCAGCACTCGGTCGTCGGGGACCCCCCACTCGACGTTCAAGAACGGCAGGCCCAGTGCAACGAGAAGGGTCACGCCCGCGATCGCCACCGCACCGGGTCGACGCATCACGCCGGTTGCGAGGCGGTGCCAGAACCCTTCGCCGATCTGAGTGTCCCGATGGCGAATCACCCGCAGCGAATCGACGCGCGGTCCGAGCACCGCCAGCAGTGCGGGCAACGACACGACCGAGATCACCATCGCGACCAGGAGCACTCCGATGCCGCCATAGGCGAACGAGCGCAGGAAGTACAACGGGAAGATCAACAGCGCGCTCAACGAGATCGCCACGGTCACCGCGCTGAAAGCGACCGTCCGGCCCGCCGTCTCGACGGTGCGGATAACAGCGTCGTCGACCGAGCGTCCTCGGGCGAGTTCCTCGCGAAATCGACTCACGATGAACAACGAGTAGTCGATCGCGAGACCGAGACCGAGCGCGGTCACCAGGTTGATCGAGAAGATCGACACGTTCGTGAACTGCGTCACGGTCCACAGCACCATGAAGGCGCCGAACACCGAGATGGCGCCGACCAGGACCGGGAGCCCCGCTGCAACCAGGCCGCCGAACACGAACAGCAACAGCAACAACGTCAACGGCACGGCGATCAGCTCGGCGCGGGTGAGGTCTCCCTTGATCGTCCCACCGATCGCCGCGAACACCGGTTCCGACCCGGCGAGCCCGACGGTGACCCCATCGCGTTGCAGCCCGGAGTACTCCTCGATGATCGTCTCGATGGTCGCTCCCCGTGCGGGGTCCTCCTCGGCGCCCGGGAACCGCATCAGGATCAACGCCCGATCACCCTCGACGGATCGCAGTGGCGCGGGCGAGCCCAGGGACCAGTACGAGGCGACGTCGTCGGTCCCGTCGATCGCTGCGAACTCCTGTGTCAGTGCGATGCCCGCAGTCACCACCTCCTCGGCGTCGACGTCGCCGCCGTCGGCGGTGACGATTGCCACGAGGTCCGCGCTCGCGGTGTCGAACTCCTCGTCGAGCGCTTCGATCGCTCGAGTGGACTCCGAGCTCGGATCGTCGAAGCCGCCGTTCGTGAGTGCGGAGAACACCCCGGCACCCAGCACGATGGCGACGACGAGCCCGAGCAGCGTCGCGACGAGCACCGACCGCCGGCGGCGAACGATGAGATTGCCCAGTTTGGTGAACATGTGAATCCTCTCGGTGTGCCGGCGTGCGGCGTGGGTTGACACCTGTTACGTTTACGCATGTCAATCAATCAGCGAAGTGAACAGATGTCAACCGATATGATCGTGACCATGGCCACACCGACCGTCCACCGGCAGCGGTCAGCGCGCGGAGAGGGAGACACGCTGCGAACCGACCTGCTCGACGCTGCGTCGGAGTTGATCGGAACTCACGGGGAGATGGAGTCGGTCTCGCTGCGCGCCGTCGCCCGTCGTGCCGGTGTCTCACCAACCGCCGTCTATCGCCACTTCGACGACCACGACGAGTTGCTCCGTGGTGCCGTCGACCACTGTTGGTCGACCTTCTACGAACTCCTGCAACGTGCCCACGACAGCAGCGACGACCCCTTCGTCGCCTTCCGGGCGATGGGCGACGCCTACATCGCGCACGCAATCGAACATCCCGGGCAGTACCGGGTGCTGTTCTCGAACAAGGTCGACCTCGGCGACGGCAAATCGCCGGGCGGTCTCGCCGCGTTTCAACTCCTCGTCGATGCCGTCGCACGCATGTTGGCCGCGAGCGGCGACGATCGCGATCCGTATTTCGTCGCAGTCCAGGTCCACACCTGGATCCACGGGATCGTCGACCTGTGTGGCTCGCACCCTCTGATGCCATGGCCGGAGACGGCCGAACTGCTCGAAGGACTCAGCGACGCGCTTCGGCTACGCGAACGGACCTGACACCGTTCACTCGGGATTGCGACCGAGGAACCGAGCCACGCTCAGAAACGCCGTATGGGCGACCATCCGGTGGTCCGGGCGCACCGCCTGGCCCTCGATGTGCCAGCCGCGATGCAACACCTCGATGGTCCGGGCGTCGATCCACTTCCCCTTGAGCGCGTCGCGCACCTGGACGGCCTGTGTGATGGAGGGGGTGTACGCCACCAGCAGACCGCCGGGTTGCAGCACCGATTCGGCGTTGGGAACGACGTTCCAGGGCTCGGGCAGATCGAGCACCACCCGATCGAACATGCCCAGGGCCGAGTCGATGCCCTGGTAGCTGTCGGCGATGTGGACCTCGTAGCGGTCCAGGACCCCCGCCCCGAGGAAGCTCTCGACGTTCTTGCGCGCACGGTTGGCGAAATCTTCGCGAATCTCGTAGCCGACGATGTCGGCGCCGTAGCGCAGCATCGTCATCGACAGTGCTCCCGACCCAATTCCGGTCTCGAACACCCGGGTTCCCGGGCCGATGTCGGCCAACATGCAGATCGGCGCGAGATCCTTGGGGTAGATCACCTGCGCCCCGCGGGGCATCTCCACCACGAAATCTTCGAGCGTGGGACGAAGCGCGGTGTATTCCGACCCCTTGGTGGAGCGCACCACGACTCCTTCGCGCCGGCCGATCACCTCGGTGTGCGCCACGAAGCCGTTGTGACTGTGGAACTCACCATCGTCGGCGAGATCGATCAGGTACCGCCGCTTCTTCGAATCGAGCAGGAGCACCTTCTCCCCCGCTGCAAACAGTCCTGTCATCATCGCCGCCCTTTCGATTTGCTTCGCTTCAAGACCATCTCGACCGGCACGGGATCATGCGCGCTCGCTTTTTCGACCAACCGACAGAATGCACACGTGTCGCCCGTGGTTGCCGCACCGCAACGGTCGCAGTGGTGCAGGTCGCCCGACGACGCGGCCGACCGGCCGACCAGCAGCGGGGCCATACGCTCCAGGAATCCGA
>JBGSII010000169.1:0-8323 GCA_041742555.1 Ilumatobacteraceae bacterium | reverse complement strand
GCAGCGAGCGCATTCGCGCGGCGCGCCAACGCGTGCTCGGTCTCGGCGACGAACCCCTTCAACCGCTCGAGTTCGCGGAACCCGGCCGCCACGGCGCCCGCGTCGAGCTGCGACGGATCGATCCGCTCCAGGCGCTCGACGAGTTCGCTCAACGACATGTGACCATCCTGACGCAGGGGTGTCACAGAGTTCCCGAACGCGGTCGCAGCGCGACGATCTCACCGCAGCTCGAGGATCATGCGGACCTCGTCCTTGCACGGATCCGAGGGGAGCGGCTGGTGGTCGCCCGTCTCGCGGAAGCCCATCGACTCGTACAGGAGCTGGGCGGGCGTGTTCCCCCGGGTCACCCACAGACCGACCGATGATGCACCGGTGTCGCCCGCCCACTCGATCACGGCACCGACGAGGCGTTGGCCGAGGCCCGCCCGGCGCGCTTCGGGCGCGATCCACATTGACACCAGATGGACCTGATCCGGCTGCTGCTCCTCGCGGTATCCGCCCGCGATTCCGACGGTTCGCTCGACGTTGCGGGCGAGCAGGGTGATCCGCTCGGCGCCGCTCGATGCCCATCGCGCCCGGTCTGACCACTCGTCGTCTGTCCGCTCGGCCTCTGCCGCGTACGTCGACCCGAACGCGAACGGCGATTCGCTGAGCGCCGCGAGGCGAACGGCCGCGAGCTCGGGCCCGTCCTCCGGTCGGATTCTGCGGACGTCGATCTCCATGGCGCATTGTCGACGATCCGTTCGCCGCGGCGCAACTAGGTACTCGGTGTGTCAGACACACCGCGGACGTCAGGTGGGCCGGAGCCAGACGACGACGGCGCCGCTGACGCGTTCGTCGAGGGTGTCGCCATCGAGGGACTTCGCGACCCTGGGGAAGCGGATGGCGTAGGACCGCAGCAACGGCTCGACGGCCTCAGGATCCTCACTTCCTCGCAGTGCGTGCGCCGTCATCGGCACCCATGTTCCGGCCATCAGGACCTGGAGCTGGCCCATGTCGGTGAAGTTTCGCCACCACGTCTTGGTCTCGGGCTTCCCGACGAGCACGACCAGCCCGACGTGGGCGTCCGCGTACTGGACCGGCGTGGTGTACTCCGTGTTCGTGCGGCGCCCCCGGTAACGGATCAGCACGGTCGACCCCGACAGGATCGTGTGCGCCGGTGACGTCAGGATCTTCTCGACCACCGAGTTCGCGAGCGTCATGACGCGATGCTAGGGCGGCGTGGCGACCGTCGCCCGCCCACGCTCGGACCAGGTACGCTCCGAAGCATGGGGCTGGGGGATGAGAAGTACCTGCTGTTGACCACGTTCAAGCGCGACGGCACACCCGTGCCGACAGCCGTCTGGGCGGCGCCGCTCGAGTCCGGTGAGATCGGGTTCTGGACCAGTTCCGGCTCCGGCAAGGCGAAACGGATCGCGCACACGAGCCGAGTCACCGTCCAGCCGTGCGACGCGCGCGGCAAGGTCAAACCCGGATCGGTGTCCGTCGACGCCACGGCGCGGCTGGTCGAGGGCGACGACATGGCCGAGATCCAGCGAGCGATCAACGCCAAGTACGGGATGATGACGACGGTGACCAAGCTGCTCGGAACGCTGGGTGGGATCGTCAAGCGCAACCGGATTCCCTACGGCGACCGGGGTGTGATCGTCGCCACGGCGGAGTAGCTCGTGGGTCGCGCGATCCAGATCACGGAGCGGCGATCCGGTCGGCGAGCGCGAGCATCTGGCGGCCGACCGGTTGGAGGCCGATCTTCGTCGTCACCAGGCCGGTCGAGACGCGCTCGACGACGCCCCACTCCCAGATCGCCGTGGAGTCGAGGCCACAACGTCCGGCCATCGACTGCGCCGTCGCCCAGGTGTCTGCGGCGAGTGGCTCGTCGGGATCTTCACGAAGGATGACGCCGAGGTCGTACTCGGCCTCGGCAACGAGTCCGTCGGGGTCGACGAGCTTGAACGTGTCGCCGGCCTGGAGGGCGTTCCACTGGTGGACGTCACCGTGGACGAGGACGGCCCGCTCGTCGTCGTGGGCGCGCTGTCGCCGGTTCGCGCGGTCGATGGCGTGTTCGACGGTGCGTTCTTCGCAAGGCTCGTCCAGCTCGGCCCACGCGTCGGGGATGAACCGCGCCAGCCACGCCGCCTTCTCGGCGCCCGTCGGCAGGCCGCTGTCGTGGACCGGTCGCCAGATGCGTGACGCGACGTCGCAGAGGATCGGCAGGCGCTGTTCGTACGGCACCCCGAGCGAGAACAACGATGGCCCGAGGCGCTCCATCAGGAGGGCGCCGCGAGCCGGGTCATCGCGGTGCAGGATCGGGCAGCCGTCGCCTGCCGCCAGCCGGAGGACCGTGGCCTCCTGGTCGTCGATGCCGCCATCGCGGCGCGGCACCAGAACCTTCAACACGGCCGTCGTGCCGTCGGCCATCGATGCTTCGGCGACGAACGCTTCGGTTCCCTCGTCGAAGGATCGACCGACCTCGAAGGACCAGTCGCGCTCGAGGCTGCGAACGATGTCGGGGAGCTCGTCGATCCAGCCTGCATGTCCCTCGGCGATCGCTCGGTTGCGCACCACCGCTGCCAATTCCATGCGGTGCCCATGCTGCCAGACCGTCCGGAGCCCGGTTGACGGGGTTTCCGATCGACGCTAACATGCAACCAAATGGTTGTAGATGTGCTCAGTGACGTGGAGGTCGACCGGATCTTCCAGGCACTCGCCGATCGCACGCGCCGTGACATCGTCCGCCGCACGATGACTGCCGACGCCTCCGTGTCGGCGCTCGCTCGGCGCTACGACATGAGCTTCGCCGCAGTCCAGAAACACGTTGCGGTGCTCGAGCGCGCCGACCTGGTCTCCAAGCAGCGCCACGGCCGTGAGCAGCTCGTGCGCAGCAACCTCACCACCATCCGGCGCGCCCAACAGCTCCTCGACGAGCTCGAATCGATGTGGATCGATCGCCTCGATCGGCTCGGCCAGCTCCTCGATTCCCCGACAGAAAGCGACCCGTCATGACCGTCACCGACGTCCGCAAGGACCCCGCCACCCTCACCATGGAGATCGTGTCGGAGTTCAATGCTCCGATCGAACGGATCTGGCAACTGCTGGCCGATCCGCGCCAGCTCGAGAAGTGGTGGGGCCCACCGACCCATCCCGCCACCTTCACCGACTTCGACCTCACCGCCGGTGGGCGCGTGTCGTACTACATGACCGGTCCGGAGGGGGAGCAGTACCACGGCTGGTGGCTGGTCCGTGACGTGTCGCCGCCACATCGTCTGGAGGTGCAGGACGGCTTCGCCGACGACGACGGCGAGGCCAACGACGACCTTCCGACCAACGTCATGCGGCTCGAGCTCACCGCCGACGGACCGGTGACCCGGATGACGATCTCGAGCACGTTCCCGACGCTGGAGGCCATGGAGCAGACCCTGGCGATGGGGGCGGAGGAAGGCATGTGCGAGGCGCTCGGCCAGATCGACCACCTCCTTGCGAACTGACCGTTCAGGTCACGTAGGGACAGTGACGACAACCGCTGTCGCAGCAGTAGCCGCGTGACGCGAGGAAGTCGGCCGTGAAGACGCTGAAGCCGCTGGTCGGATCGGCGTAGACCGGCTCGCCTCGTTGGAGCGCGTCGTCGTGGCGTTGGAGGATCTCGACGCGTCGCGGGTGCTGCTCGGGCAGCCGGCGAGGATGCGGTGTCTCGCGCCAGTCCTCGCGAAGCGTCGATGAGTCGGCCGGCACACCAGCAGTCTGCTGCCGCCGCCACGCCCTCCACCACGTTCCCACCACGTTTGCGTACGGATTCGGATGGACCGGTCCATCCGAATCTGAACACAAACGGTGGTTCAGACGTTCGAGGAGCGGCCTTCCCAGTACGGCTTGCGCAGGTCGCGCTTGAGGATCTTGCCCGAGCCGGTCTTGGGAAGCTCGTCGATCCACGAGATCGAACGGGGGATCTTGTAGCTCGCGAGGTGCTCGCGGGAATGGGCCTTCACTCCATCTTCGTCCAGATCAGCGCCCGGTCGCTTCACGATCACCGCGTGGACGAGTTCGCCCCAGTCGTCGCTCGGGATCCCGAACACGGCCGCCTCGTAGATGTCCGGATGCGACTCGAGCGCGGCTTCGATCTCGGCGGGGTAGATGTTCATCCCGCCGGAGATGATCATGTCCTTCTTACGGTCGCAGATGTAGAGGAAGCCCTCGTCGTCGCGGTAGGCGATGTCGCCGACGGTCTGGAACCCGTCGCGATGGTCTTCTTCGAACTTGTCGTGCTGCTTGTAGTAGTCGGCGAACACCGCCGTCGATCGGACGTAGACCTCGCCGGTCGCGTCCGGTCCGGTCCCGGTCACGATGTTGCCGAGTTCGTCGTACAGCCGGATCTCGACCATCGGCGCTTCCTTCCCGCAGGAGCCGGGCTTGCGCATCTGATCCTCAGGGCGCAACACGGTGTTGACACCGAGCTCGGTCGAGCCGTAGATCTCGAACAGCGACTGGGGCGGGAAGTCCGCGACGTACTGCTGCTTGAGCGCGAAGCTCCACGGCGCGGCGTTGGCGATCATCACCCGCATCGACGACCGGTCGTAGCGCTGCTTGACCTCGGCAGGCAGGTTGCAGATCATCCGGATCGGCGTGGGCGCTGAGAACGTCGACGTGGCGCGATGGGTGTCGAGGATCCGCAACCAGTCCTCGGGATCGAACTTGCGTTGCAGCACCACCGTCTGGCCCATCGCGATGGCGCTGGCCGCGAACCCGCCGGGGCCCGAGTGGTACAGCGGCCCGGTCGTGAGGTAGATGTCGTCGGGTCGGTAGCCGATGTGCTGCATCAACGCGGCACCGGCTCGTGGATCGGCGGCCGTGCGCCGGAACGCGCCCTTCGGCTTGCCCGTCGTGCCCGACGTGTAGGTCATCGTCGCTCCGCCCTCGTCGACGTCGGCGCGCTCCAGCACCTCGGTCGACGCTGCGGCGACCAGCGGGTCGACGGCGGTCATCCCCGCGGGGGCCTCACCGTCGAACACCAGCAGGTTGACGACCTTCGGGATCTCGCCACGGATCCGCACGAAGAGGTCGGCGAACTCTGCGTCGACGTAGACGGTCGTCGCGTCGCAGTGATCGACGACGTACGCGGCCTCCTCGTCGGACAATCGGTAGTTCAGCGGCACGGCGGTGGAGCCGATCTTGCGCGAGGCGCTCGTGAGCTCGAGGATCCCGGTCGAGTTCTGGCCGCACCACACGACCTTGTCGCCGGGTCGCACGCCGAGTCCGTCGAGCACGTGGACGAGCTGATTCGCCCGATGCTCGAACTCGGCATAGGTCATGGTGCGGACGTCGTCGGCGCCGGCGACGCCGGTCCGGTCGTCGATGATCGCGGTCTTGTCAGGTTGTGCCGCAGCAAGCGCGGTGAGCAGATCCCCCATGCGCAAGTCGTAGCACTTGACAGCGTTACATCTGGGGTCAGACCCCAGATGTAACGCTCATCGCGATGGCTTGAGAGCGGTGACCTCGATCTCGATGCGCATCCGTGGGTCGGACAACCCGACGACCATCATCGTGGCCGCGGGCCGTGCCTCGCCGAAGTAGCGCCGCAGCGATGGCCAGCACGCCTCGAAGTCGTCGGCGTCCGGGAGCAGGTAGCGCACCCGCACGACATCGTTCGCACTCGAACCCGCCCGGACGAGGGCGTCGTCGATGTTCGCGAGGGTCTGGTCGACCTGTTCGACGATGTCGTCGGAGATCGTCATCGTCGAGTAGTCGAATCCGGTCGTCCCGGCGACGAAGACCCAGCGCCCGTCGACGACCGCCCGGGAATACCCGATGGTCAGTTCGAACTCGCTGCCCTGGGAGATGCGTTCGCGGCTCATGCGAGCAGCCTTGCAGTCAGCGGGTCCGCCAGCTGTCCACCGTTTCGTAGACGGCGCCCGCCTCCGTCAAGGTGCTGGCGACGAGCGCGACCTCCTCGACCTCGAACGAGGCGTCGAAGGCCCGGCCCGCGCTGCGTCGTGGCCGGGCGTTTCGTGCGAGTCGTGCCACCGTGATGTGGCCCTGGAAGCGACGGCGTTCGCGCTCGGTGCCGAGCCCGCGCACGGCGTCTCGGACCACACCGGCGAGTTCGTCCACCCCCGCCACCGGCGTGACCAACGATCGTTCGCCGAGCAGGTCGAATGTCGGCCCGAGCACCGCCGTGGCAGCGGGAAGGAGTACCTGATCGAGCCGGTCCGACACCTCGTCGATGTCGGCATCGCCGAGAAGGCGCAACGTGATGTGCAGGTTCTCCTGCGGCAGCCACCTGACGCCGGGATCCTTCGGTCGTTCGATGTCGGCGAAGCGCTCGAGCAGATCCTCCGGAGGCCAGATCGCGACGAACAGCCGGGTCATCCCCCCAGTGTGCCAACCCCTGCGGCGCCCACGCACGGCTCATCGCTGGATCGTGGTGGGGGAAACCCCACCGTCGATCGACCGGCGCACGCCATGGTGGTCGGGCATCCGAGAGCGCACGATCGAGGCATGGATCTCTTCGAGAACACGTCACTGTCGTCCCCACCACGTCCGCCGCACACCGCCGCCAGCACACCGCTCGTCCGTGCCGTCGACCTCAGCCGGCGCTGGGGCAAGGGTGCGACCGCGCAACTCGGTCTCGATCGTGTGTGTCTCGACATCGGATCGGGTGAACTCGTCGCCATCGTCGGCCCCTCGGGTTCGGGCAAGTCGACGCTCGGGGCACTGATCGCAGGCATCGACCGCCCGACGGCCGGCTCGCTGGTGGTCGATGGCGAGCGCATCGACCAACTCTCCGATGACCGCCTCGCACGCTGGCGCGGCGCCACCGTGGGGATCGTCTTCCAGGACTTCCACCTCTTGCCGACGCTCGACGCCCGTGAGAACGTCGAGTTGGCGCTCCAGTTCGCCGACCGTTCGATGTCCCCCCGCCGGCGGCGGAAGCTGAGTGAGGAGGCGCTGCATTCGGTCGGCCTCGCGGCAAAGGGGAAGCGTCTGCCCACCCAGCTGAGCGGAGGCGAACAGCAGCGTGTCGCCGTCGCCCGGGCACTCGTCACCCAGCCGAAGCTGATCGTCGCCGACGAGCCGACCGGCAGCCTCGACCAGGAGTCGGGCGCCGTCGTCTACGACCTGCTCGCGGACGTCGCTGCGGCAGGCACGACCGTGGTGTTGATCACCCACGACGATCGTCTGGCCCGGCGGGCCGACCGCGTGATCGCGATGCTGGACGGCCGGATCGGCTCGCCGTCATCCGATCGCCAACCGATCGCAGCGGGAGGTCGGTGATGCGCCGGATGCTCCGCGAGATCGGACGCGCGCCCGCTCGGATCGTCACCAGCGTGTTCGCCCTCGCCCTTGCAGTCGGAGCGATCGGCGTGTTCGCCATCCCGACGGTCGCGTCGAGTTCGCTGCGGTCACGGGTCGACTCCGATCGCATGTCGACGCTCGTGCTGTCCACCACCGACTCGGGCACCGCCGATCTCGACGGCGTGATCGGCGGTGCTGCGAACGTTGCGGACCACGAGGGCCAGGTGCTCGTCGAGGTTGGGGTGGGCGAAGGTCCCGCCGGGGCGATCACGCTCCCGGTCGTCGGCATCGATCCGGTCGATCAGCGCGTCGACATCGTGTCGGTGAGCGCCGGCCGCCTTCCGGCGATGCACGGCGAAATCGTCGTCGCCGACGGGGTGGCCGATCCCGGTGACTCGATCACCGTCACTGCCCCTGATGGTCGCTCGGTCGACCTCGACGTCGTCGGCGTCGGGAGCACGAGCTACTGGTCTGGCGAGGACGTCGTGTTCACCATGCTCGCGACCGCCCGCGACCTCGCGGGCATCGACGGCTACAACCGCGTCGCCGTGCGAACCGTCGACGACTCGACGACCGCACTCGACACCACCATCGACGATCTGCGCGATCGTGTTGCCGCATCGGGCGTGAGGTTCACGTCCATGCCGGTCGCGATGCCCGATGGCACACACCCGATCGAGGAGGAGATCGCCCAGGTGAGCACGCTGATCGGGTTCCTCGGCGTGGTGGCCGGGCTGGTCGCGCTCGTCCTGCTGGGGTCGACCACGACCACCTTGATCACCGAGCGGAGCAAGGAAGTGGCGGTGATGCGTGCGCTCGGTGCTCGTAACCGAGCGTTGCGTCGTCGGTTACGACGCCTCGCGGTCGGGATCGCTGCTGCCGCCGTGATCGTCGGTGTTCCGATCGGTGTCGCGATCTCGAACCTCATTGCACGCCTTGTCCTGCAGGAGTTCGTCGGCATCACGCCTGCGATCGCCGTGTCGTGGCCGGTCGTGGTGGCGAGCGCGGCCTTCGCCCTCGTCGGCGCCCGCGTGGT
>JBGSII010000168.1:0-9576 GCA_041742555.1 Ilumatobacteraceae bacterium | reverse complement strand
GCGCGGGAGACCGCGCATGCTGCGCTCGGGGCCAGGTCGACGCCGGCGACGCGCGTCGTGCTCGGCTCGGCGGCACTGACCGCATGGGATCTGTTCCTCGACCCACAGATGGTCGGCGAGGGCTACTGGGCGTGGGCCCGGAGCGGGGTCTACCGGGGTATCCCGCTCACCAACTTCGTCGGCTGGTTCGTCACCGGCCTCGGCGTGATGGCGCTGCTCGAGGCGGTCCTTCCTCCGGCCATCGAGCCGAACGGCGCCGACGGCGCCCTCGTCGGTGAGTACGCCTACATGGGAGTGATGGAGACGATCGGATTCGCCCGCTACTTCCGTGACCCCGTCGTCGCCGTTGTCGGCGGCCTCGGCATGCTCCCCGTTGCCGCCACTGCTGTCGTCAGGAAGCTCCGTGGGTGAATTGCAGCAGGGGTCTGACCCCTGCTGCAATTCTGTCCGCGTCGTGGTGGTCGGCGGCGGCGTCGGTGGTCTGACGGCGGCGATTCGGCTCCGAGCACTCGGACACGACGTCACGGTCCTCGAGCGCAGCGGGGTGGTCGGTGGCAAGCTCGCCACGTACGAACGCGACGGCTACGTCTTCGACATCGGTCCGTCGCTGGTCACACTGCCCCACGTGTTCGACGAGGTCTTCCGGGCGGCGGGTACCTCCCTCGACGACGAGGTCGATCTCATCCGGCTCGATCCTCAGTTCGCCTATCACTGGACTGACGGCTCGTCGCTCGTCGTTCCGGACCGCGACGACGACACCATCGGGGCCTTCGAGAGCTTCGCACCGGGCGCGGGCGAACAGTGGCGCGCGTTCGACGCCGGGGGCCGTCGCATCTGGGACGTCGCCGATCGGACGTTCTTCGCCGGTCCGATGTCGAATCCGTGGTCACTCGCCAAGCGGATGCGGTCCCCGTTCGATCTCACTGCGATCGACCCGATGCGAACGGTGCACCGCGCGGCCGAGTCGTTCTTCGACGACCCCCGACTCGTTCAGTGGGCCGGTCGCTATGCCACCTACTCGGGTTCGTCGCCGTATGCAGCACCCGCCACGCTCGCCTGTATCCCACACATCGAGAACCGGTTCGGATGTTGGTATCCGATGGGCGGACTCGACGCGCTCCGCGCCGCGCTCGAGCGGGTGGCGCTCGCCACGGGCGTGAAGATCCACACCGGCGCCGAGGTCACACGGATCCTCGCACCGGACGGTGGCGCTGTGTCGGGCGTCGAGCTGGCCGACGCCACACTGCACCACGCCGACATCGTCGTGGCCAACACCGACGCCGAGCACCTCTACGCCGATCTGCTTCCGGACACCTCCGCGCTCCAGCGGGTTCGCCGCGCCAAGCGATCGACGAGCGGGTTCGTCCTGTGCGCCGGCGTGCGAGGGCTGACGCCGGGTCTGCAGCACCACAACGTGTGGTTCTCCGAGAGCTACCGGGCCGAATACGACCAACTCGACGCCGGGGTCCTGGCCGACGATCCGACGATCTACGCATGCGTGTCGGCGGTCACCGATTCGAGCCAGGCACCGGACGGGTGTGAGAACTGGTTCCTGCTCGTCAACACACCGCCCGACGTCGACGTCGACGCCGACGCCTACGGCGATCTCGTGCTCGAACGCCTCGCTCGTCGGGGTGTCGATCTCCGCCCCCGTCTCGAGGTCCGGTGGACGATGACACCGTCGGACATCGAGCGCCGCTATCGCTCACCAGGCGGCGCCATCTACGGCACCTCGTCGAACGGCAAGCGAGCCGCGTTCGTTCGACCGGCGAACCGCGGCGCCCGGCCGGGGCTGTATCTCGTCGGTGGCTCGAGTCACCCTGGTGGCGGCCTGCCGCTCGTGACCACGAGCGCGAGGATCGTTGCGGACATGATCACCGAGGATCTGCGGTGAGGATCTCCCGGGTCGTCGGCCGGAGTATCCGAGTGGTGTCGATCGCCGTGCGCATCGCTGCGGGCTCCGTGGCGATCAGCAGAATCGCCAAGGCGGCCACGACCGACGTCCCCGTCCGCCCGACCATCACGCCGATGCAGACCATCACCGTGGTGATCCCCGCCCGCAACGAAGCAGGCCGGATCGGCCCGCTCCTCGCCGCGATCGTCGGAGCGCCAGGTGTGGCCGAGGTGATCGTCGTCGACGACCAGTCGAGCGACAACACCGCGGCGCTGGCCGAGCGAGCCGGCGCCACCGTGTTCTCCGGTTCTCCACTTCCCATGGGCTGGGCGGGAAAGGCCTGGGCACTCCAGCAGGGGATCACGGCCGCAGCGTCCGACTGGGTGGTCACCCTCGACGCCGATGCTCGACCCGACCCTCGCCTCCCGCAGGCGCTCGTCGCCCGGGCGGTCGCCGATCGAACCGATCTGCTCACCGTCGGAGGTCGATTCGAGTGTCCGACACCCGGGAGCCGCTGGCTGCACCCGGCGATGCTGACGACGCTCGTCTATCGGTTCGGTCCGCCCGGCGCGCCTGCGACCCGACCCGAGCGCACGATGGCCAACGGCCAGTGCATGGTGCTGCCCCGCGCGACCTTTCTCGCCGCCGGTGGGATGACGCAGGTGCGTGGGGAGGTGGTCGAGGATCTGGCGCTCGCGCGCCGTATGGCGGCGAGTGGGCACCGGGTCGAGTTCCTCGACGCGAGCGAACTCTTGAGCGTGCGCATGTTCGAGTCGCTGGGCGACACGTGGCGCGGATGGGGACGATCGCTTGCACTTCCGGGCGTCGAGCCTCCTCGCCGCCAGATCGTCGATCTCGCGGTCGTCGTGCTCGCCCAGGTCCTGCCGATCCCGCGTCTGCTGACGCGGCGCGGCGACGTGGTGGACCTCGTTCTCGCTGCCGTTCGCCTCGGCACCCTGGTCGGCACCCGCCGTGCCTACGAACGCACCGATCTCGCGTACTGGTCGAGCCCACTCGCGGATCCCATCGCCGCGGCAGCGATCGCCGGGGGGATCGTGCGGCGCGGTCGCCAGACCTGGCGGGGCCGGAGCTACGCCTGAGTCGAGGCGGCTCGGCGATCGGCCACGGCGGCCATCGCGAACCGCAACCCGATGAAGGTCATCAGCACGCCCGTCGCCGCGGTGCGATAGGGGCCTTCGACGACGAGCTGCACGATCGGGAACGCAACGAAGCCGACGCGAGCAGCCACGGCGAACGAGCGACGGATGACGAAGACGACGATCAGGATGCCGATGGTGATGAGAAACGGGAGCGTGGCGTACACGGCAGCGCCGCCGGCGAACGTGAGGATGCTGCGCCCTCCCCGAAATCGCGCGAACACGGGGAACGAATGACCCACCATCGCCGCACCACAGCCGACGTACGCGAGGCCCCACACGCCAGGGTCGGCGAGCGCTGTCCCGACGAGCGCCGCGGCGACTCCCTTCAGGCTGTCGCCGACGAACACCGGGATCGCCGCACGCCGCCCGAGCGTTTCGCGGGCATTCCAGTAGCCGGGGTTGCGGTCACCGACCTCGCGCAGGTCGATGTGCGCCCGGCGCGCCGCCACCAGATTGGCGATCGGGATCGACCCGATCAGGTACCCGACCACGATCGTGACTGCCACCTCGAGGCCCATCGGTGACAGCATGGCCGATGCATGGGTCGCATCGCGTCGTTCCACCTCATCGACGAACCGGCGTGGAAGTCCCCGCTCGTGCTCGCACGACTCGGCGGCGACCGGCTCCGCCTGCCGCGGGTGCCGGGCCTGGTGTTCTGGCGACTGCTCGGCACCGGCAGCGGCGATGACACAGGACGGGGCGCGGATCTCTCACGCAGTGCGGTGTTCGCGGTGTGGGACGACGAACACGACCTCGACACGTTCCTCGCCGACAGTGCCATCGCCCGACGCTGGGGAAAGGCCGGGGAGAGCTGGCATGTGCGGTTGCGCTCGATCGGCGGCCACGGCACCTGGAGGGGATTCGAACCACTCGTCGGGCTGCAGAAGGGCGACCCGAGCGGTCCGGTCGCGATCGTCACACGGGCCAACGTTCGGCGCCGGTCGTGGAGGGCGTTCGGGCGAGCGAGTGACGTCGTCGATGCCGAACTCCACCGAGCAACGGGCCTGATCGACGTCGTCGGCATCGGTGAGACCCCGGTCGGGGCGCTGGCGACGTTCAGTCTCTGGACGTCACTCGGCGCCGCCCGTGAGTTCGCGTATTCGATGCCGCACCACACGGACGTCGTGCGACGCACGCGGGCGGAGGACTGGTACTCCGAGGAGATGTTCGCCCGATTCGAGCCCTACGGATCGACGGGGACGTGGAATGGGCGCGATCCGCTGGTCGACGGAGCGAGGCAATCTCCGTCGTGACGGTCGAACCCCACCGATAACATCACGCCGGCGCTCCCAGCGCGCCCAGATAGCTCAGTCGGTAGAGCAACGCATTCGTAATGCGTAGGTCGTGGGTTCGATTCCCACTCTGGGCTCCACGAAACGGTGCTACTTCGGCTGATTCTGCCCACGGGAGCCTCAACCGATGGGGGACGCGATCGAGCCCGGTCCGCGCTGCAGTCCGGCCCGGATGCCGCGGGAAGAAACGACTGCGCTGGCATGCTGGGCCGATGGCGTCGGATGAGAATCTGCCGTCGTTGCCCCTGCCGGCCGACCGGATGTGGTCGTCGATCGGTGTGGTCTGCGGCCAAGAGCTACATGGTGGCTACCAGTCCCGGGTCTTCGAGGGAACGTGTGGTGACGACCGGGTCGTGGTGAAACTCAGCGACAGCCGCCTCGTCGATGAGCACTACCGGCAACGTGTCGAGATGACGTCGTTGCTTGCTGAGATCGACGACTCGGTCGTCGGTCCACTCACGACGAACGTCGGCATCGTTGCCGAACTCGGTGACTGGTTCGCCGTCGTCTCCCCCTTTGTTGTCGGAGAGACGCCCGACATCTGTGAGGAAGCTGACGTCAGGCGTGTGGCGACGACGATGGCCGGCCTGCACCGCTCGCTTCGGCAGTTCGACCCGATCGACCTGCCGACGGTCGCTGCACTGGCCGCCGCGGAACCGCCGATCAACCCGGCCGAGTTCGGTCAGCGACAACTGTTGCACGGCGATTTCTCGCCAGCGAATCTGTTGTTCTCGGATCGACGGGTTCGAGTGTTCGACTTCGATGACTGTGGCTACGGACCGATCGAGTTCGAAGTGGGCAACACCTTGTACATGGTGTTGTTCGACGCTGCGATGTCGTCAGAGCTGGAACGCTACGAACGGTTCCGGGCGTGGTTCGTCGACGAGTACAGGTCAGCATCGAGCCAGAGGCTGCCCGACGAACTCGTTGACACGTCGATCGGGCTCCGAGTGCAGGCACTCGGTCGTTGGATCGACGAGCCAGAGTCTGCGCCAATCGGGATCCGCACGGCAACACCCGCCTGGCGCGACTCCCTCCGAGCGTTCGTTCAATCGCACACCAGCCACTGACCATCCGAGCCGCACACTTCTGCGCCCGGAATCATGCGAACCTCAGCCACCGATCCGCAGCACTGCGGCCCAAGCCACGCACTCGTCTTCGGACACTCCAAGAGCGGCAGATCTGCCGATCGTCGCCGCGAGGAACGCCCGTGGCGATGAGATGATGGCGACCGTGAATCCGCTCGACGAATCCTTCCCCACTTCCCGGTCGTACCTCGCGCTGCGAAACGAATTGCATGCTCGCTTCGGACCCGCCCAGGTGGCGATGTCCGCCGACGGCGCCACCGCGCACCTCATGGCACCGATCGATGCCGGCCTGCTGATCGGAGCGATGGCCGTGGTCGAGGGGGAGGCCGCCGACGACTGGACCTCGCTCGTGGTCCAGGTCCGCTCGATGTCGCTCGTGGAGCGCGGAGGACCTCAGCTCGACCTCAGCGCTGCACTCGGCGACGGCGATCTGTCGGTCACGTCGGCGTCGGTGCAACCCATGCTTCGTGGCATCACGGGTGATGGTGTCGTGCTCGGCACCATCGACGGCGATCGGTTCACCCGGGTGCAGCGGGTGCACCCGTTCGGCGAGCGGATCGTGCGACCGGCACGACCCGACGAACTCGCTGCGATCATGTCCGGCCTCGACTCCGGTGCTGCATCGATCGCCATCGGGGCGCTGCGCCATGCACCCGAGGTTCCGGCGCGGCTGGTCTCGAAGGGCTTCGCTCGACACACGTTCATGTGTGGGCAGTCCGGCTCCGGCAAGACCTACACGACCGGCGTGCTGTTCGAACGCCTGCTGTCGGAGACCACCCTTCCGATCGTCATCCTCGATCCCAACTCCGACCACATCCACCTCGGAACCCTGAGCGACCCCGACGATCACTCCGAAGAAGCCGAGCGGTTCCGCGCCGCCGCGAGCTCGGTGCGCGTCGCACGGGCGCGAGGCCTCGAGGCGTCGTTCGTGTTGTGTGCAGACTTCAGCGACCTGGGACTCGACTACCAAGCGCTGCTGCTGCGACTCCATCCGATCGACGACGCCGACGAGTTCGACGCGCTCCGGCGGATCACTGCCTCGCTCGCCGAGCCGTACTCGGTGACCGACGTGGTCGAGGCTGCGAACGAGGAATTCTCCGATGACGCGCTCGCCACGCGACTCGCCCGTCGGATCGCGAACCTCGGGATCGCCGACTGGGAGGTGTGGCGGCGCGGCGAGGAGTCGTCGCTGGCTCGGGTCGGACTGCGCGACCAGCGCTGTGTCATCCTCGACATCGGCAGCCTGTCGAGGCCCGACGAGCGGACGGTCGTCGCCCTGGCGATGCTGGGGAACCGGTGGGCGCTGCGTCGGGAGCGCAGACCCGCGCTCATCGCCATCGACGAAGCCCACAACGTGCTGCCCGCCGAGACCGACGATCCTTTGCTGAGCGCCACGTCCGAGCTCGGTGTGCTGATCGCTGGTGAAGGCCGCAAGTTCGGCCTCCACCTCTTCGTTGCCACCCAACGGCCATCGAAGGTGCACCCGAACGTGGTGTCGCAGTGCGACAACCTCATCCTGATGCGCGTCAATGGGACGGGCGATGTCGACGATCTCGTGTCGCTGTTCTCCCACGTCCCCGAGGCCATGGTTCGATCGTCGACGGGCTTCGGTCTGGGGCAGGCGCTGTTCGCCGGCCCCATCGCTCCGGTCCCCACGGTGGTGCAGGTCACCACCAGGCGAACTCCCGAAGGCGGCGGCGACGTGCCGACCGACTGGGCAGCGCCGCCGTCGAGCCACGGCTCGTGAGCGGTCGGGGTGGCAGAATCGTGGCTTCATCACCAACCACGTCATCACCAACCAAGGAGTGACCATGACGACACCTCACACAGGAGACAGAATATGACGGAAGGATCGATCCTCGACGTGCTCGAGGAACTCATCAGCACCCTGGTCGAGCCGGCCGCCACCGACGTCGACCAGAACGCAACATTCCCTCGTGCGGCCATCACCGCACTCGGCGACGCCGGCCTGCTCGGCTTGCTGAGCTCGACCGAGGTCGGGGGACGTGGCGGAACGCTCGACGACGCAGCGCAGGTCGTCCGGCGTCTTGCGGCCGCATGCGGGAGCACCGCGATGGTGGTGTGCATGCACTACTGCGCAACGGCTGTCATCGAGCAGCACGGTTCGGTGGAGACCCGCCGAGCGATCGCCTCCGGCAATCATCTGTCGACGTTGGCGTTCTCGGAGGCCGGATCCCGAAGCCACTTCTGGGCACCGATCGGTACAGCGACGGCCGATGGTGACGCCGTCGTGCTCAACGCCTTCAAGAGCTGGGTGACCTCTGCTGGCGAGGCCGACTCGTATGTGTGGACCAGCCAGCCGACCACTGCGGAGGCGGGTGCGTCGCTGTGGCTCGTCCCATCGGATGCATCCGGGTTGAAGGTCGCCGCGCCGTTCGACGGGCTGGGACTGCGAGGGAACGCATCGAGCCCGGTGGATGCGGTCGATGTCCGAGTGCCGGAATCGAACCGTCTCGGCGATGACGGAGCAGGGCTCGACATCGCGCTCGGCGTCGTGTTGCCGGTGTTCCAGATCCTCAACTCCTCGTGCAGCCTCGGGCTGATGGATGCGGCGATCGCCAAGGTGGTCACACACGTCACCACCGCTCGGCTCGCTCATCTCGATCAGTCGCTGGCCGACCAGCCGGTCGTGCGCCAACACGTCGCCCACATGAAGAACCGCGCCGACGCTGCAGGGACACTCGTCGCCGACGCGATCAGCGCACTGGCAACGGACCGACCCGACGCGGCGTTGCGAATGCTGCAGTCCAAAGCAGTGGCCGGTGAGACCGCGCTCGAGGTCCTCGATCTCGCGATGCGGGTCGGCGGTGGGGCAGCGTTCCGCAAGGACATCGGCATCGAACGCCACTTCCGTGACGCCCGTGCGTCGGCGGTGATGGCACCGACGGTCGACGCCCTGCAGGAGTTCATCGGTCGAGCACTCTGCGGCATGCCGCTGTTCGGCTGAGGGAGGGACGAATCATGACGATCACCCGACCGTTCACACTCGGCGCCGTTGCCTACGACCCCAAGGTCGTCACCATCTGGGAAGGCTTCAAGGATTGGTTCGCCAGCCAGGGGTTCGCATTCGACTACGTGCTCTACTCCAGCTACGAGACCCAGGCCGAAGCCCACGTCGCCGGTCACGTCGACGTCACCTGGGACTCGCCGCTGGCATGGGTGCGCACACGACGCCTCGCCGACGCATCGGGCCGCGTTGCGTCAGCGATCGCGATGCGCGACACCGATCAGGACATGACCTCGGTCGTGCTCGTGCGCGCCGACAGCGACATCACCGACGTCGCGCAACTCGCCGGCCGCACTGTCGGCACCGGTGCGATCGACTCACCCCAGGCCACGTTGCTGCCGCTCGCCCACCTCGCTGGTCTCGGGTTGGACCCTGGAACAGCGTTCGACGTGCGTCGCTTCGACGTGATGGTCACGAAGCACGGCGACCACGTCGGAGGCGAACGCGACGCCGTCGAGGCACTCGTCAGCGGTGAGGTCGATGCTGCCTGCGTCATCGACGGCAACCAGTTGCTGTTCGCCAAAGAGGGCACCATCGAGCCGGACGCCGTCCGCATTCTCACCCGGACCAATCCGTACGATCACTGCACGATGACCGTGCTCGACGACATCGATCGATCGACATCGGATCGGTTCGTCGAGTTGCTGTTGTCGATGTCGTTCGACGACCCGGACGTCCGGCCGCTGCTCCAACTCGAGGGCTTGCGTCAGTGGCGACCAGGGCGCACCACCGGCTACGTGCAACTCGAGGGCGCCGTCGACCGATTGGGCTTCTACGACGCCGACGGAAACATCGTCGTGGAGGGCTACCCGCGGTGACCCGCCGGCCTGTCACCGTCGAGCTCGGAACGCTCGGGCTCGACGGTGGCGGCGACATCCTGGTGAAACTCGCACTCGCCGAACTGCCCACCGGCGGCGAGATCGCCGTGTGCGGGACACACCCCGATCTCGCCGGACACCTCGTCACCTGGTGCCGGCAACACGGCCACCGGTGGCACACGCCCGACCCCGACTCGATCGACGGGGTGGTCGGCATGATCGAACGAGGTTCCGCCATCAGCGCTCGATGGATCGGCGCCCGACACGCCGGCCTCTCCGACGCGGCCCGCCCCGGG
>JBGSII010000167.1:0-12795 GCA_041742555.1 Ilumatobacteraceae bacterium | reverse complement strand
TGGCGATCAATTGATAATGCGAGTGGCGAAGCGAGGCGCCGGCCTCACGGCCGACCGAAGCCACATCCGGCGTGGCATCGGGTGGGGTGTGGCGATCAAGAACCTCATGTACTCCGAAGGGTTCGACGACTACTCGACGGCTCGCTGCATCCTGACCGACGGTGTCGCGTCGCTGAAGTTCGCGACGAGCGAGGTGGGTCAGGGGTTCGTCACGATCGCGGGGCAGATCGCCCGCAGCGTGCTCGGTGTCGACGACGTGGTGCTCGAGCCGATCGACACGACGATCGGGTCCGCCGGGTCCACGTCGGCGTCGCGTCAGACGTGGATGAGCGGCGGTGCGGTCGATGGTGCGTGCCGTCTGGTACGCGAGCAGCTGTTCACCCACGTCGGAGCCCAGCACGGCATCGACCCGTTGCGTCTCGCGATCGACGGCCGTGACGTGATCGACACGATGGGCGACCTGCGCGTGCCGGTGGCCGATGCGACGGCCGGCGTGACGTTCGAGGAGACCTTCGAGCACCACCACCGTCCCACCGAGGACCTCGACGAGAACGGCCAGGGCAACTGCCACACGGCGTTCGCGTTCGTGGCGCATCGCGCCGTCGTCGACGTCGATCCCGAGCTCGGGCTCGTGAAGGTGATCCAGATCGCGACGGCACAGGACATCGGCCGTGCCCTGAACCCGCTCAGCGTGATCGGCCAGATCGAGGGTGGCATCGCCCAGGGTGTGGGTCTCGCCGTGATGGAGGAGATCATCCAGACCGACGGTCGGGTGCGCAACGCGAACTTCACCGACTACCTCTTGCCCACCATGCTCGACATGCCCGACGTGCTCGCGTCGCTGATCGAGGAGCCCGATCCGATGGCGCCGCTCGGCGCGAAGGGCGTCGGCGAACCGCCGTGCATCTCCAGCACACCGGCCGTGGTGGCGGCGATCCGCGACGCGATCGGCAAGGACCTCACTCGCACCCCGGTCCGTCCGAGCGACATCGTCTTCTGACCGGTTCGGGAATGCCAGCGCCTCGCCGAGCATGCCCCGGTCGGAGACGGCATCGTCTAGCGTGACGGCTTCGAGCACGGCTCGAACATCGCTGCATCCCCTCACCGATCACTCCGGAGCAGCTCCGGAAAACCTTCGAAAGCGAGTCTGTGTGTCGACCGAACGCGAGATCATGACCTGGGACATCTTCGGGACCGCGTCGCGCGAGCTCGCCCAGATCGTTGCCGACGACTACGAGCCCGACATGATCCTGTCGATCGCTCGCGGCGGCCTGCTGATCGGCGGCGCACTCGGCTATGCGCTGAGCGTGAAGAACGTCTACACGATGAACGTCGAGTTCTACACCGGCGTCGACGAACGGCTCGAGGTGCCGCGCATCCTGCCGCCCGCCCCCGATTTCGTCGACGTGTCCCACGCCCGGATCCTGATCGTCGACGACGTCGCCGACACCGGCCACACCTTGCGTTCCGTGCAGGAGTTCGTCGAGGGCAAGGTGGCCGACGTGCGAACCGGCGTGCTCTACGAGAAGTCGCACTCCGTCGTGAAGTGTGACTACATCTGGAAGCGCACCGACCTGTGGATCAACTTCCCGTGGAGTGATCAGGATCCCGTCGCCAAGCGCGACTGGTCGGTCAAGGACGCCTGATCACACCGGCGTTGCGTTGGGGAACGCCCGTCGTTGCGCTGCGTCGAGCCGTTCGCGCAGCCGTTTGGGGTGCACGATGCCGAGCAGTTTGCCCTCGCTCCACACCGTGACGATGGGACGGTGAGGGTCGAGACGGGGGAGCACGGTCGCCAGATCCTCGTCGAGCGAGGCCTTGGGGAGGTTCTGGAACGGCACCATGAGTTGGGTCAGCATCACCAGCGGACGCCGCTCGAACGGTACCGCCCAGAGCTGATCCTCCAGCACGAGCCCGTCGAGTTGGCCGTCGTCGCCGACGACAGCGACTGCACCGGCGGCGCCGAGGCGTTGGCGCTGGTCGATCATCGAGTCGGTGTCCATGTCGGTGCCCGCCTGCGCGATGCCGAAGAACGTCAGGTCTCGTACTTTGACCCCGTCGAGTTGTTCGGCGACGTACGAGGACATGATCTCGGCCCGTGCGTTGAGCGCAATGAAGAGTCCGGTGATCATGACGAACACGCCGAACTGGCCGTTGAGCATCATCACCACGCCGAGCCCGACCAGACCCCAGCCGAGGACGCGGCCGGCGTTGCCGGCGTCGCGCATGGCTCGGTACTTGTTGCCGGTCTGCGCCCATCGAACGGCACGCAGCACACGTCCGCCGTCGAGCGGCGCTCCGGGCAGCATGTTGAAGACCGCGAGCACGCCGTTGACGAAGCCGACCCAGACGAGCACGGTCGACTGCAGGGCAACGCCAGCTGCGAACGCAGCTACCCCGATCATCAAGCTCACCGCAGGTCCGGCGACGGCGATCAGGCCGTCGGCGCGCGGGCTGGGCGACTCACGATCGAGTCGGGCCATCCCGCCGAGCGCCCAGAGGTCGATCGATTCCGTGCGCACGCCGTAGCGCCGCGCGACCAGCGCATGGCCGAACTCGTGGGCGAGGATCGATGCGAAGAACGCCGCCGTGGCGACCACGCCTCCGACGATGCCGAGATCGGCCGACAGCAGCACGCCGAACCACAGCGCAACGATCGCCATGCTCCAGTGCGCCCGCACGGGAATGCCGGCGTAGGTGCCGAGGCGGATCGAACCGGGGGTCATGGCGGGTTGCTCCTTTCGAGCGAACACGTGTTGGGTCAGTGTACGTGGTGCAACGAACCGCCCGCCCGCGGTATTCCACTTCCCCCGCCGCCGCCGCCACCACCACCACCACCAGCCAGCGATGAGCGAAGTGACCGCATACGCGTGGTCTCGCTCATCGAGAGCGGTGATCTGGCCGTCGCGATGAGCGAAGTGACCGCATGCGCGTGGTTTCGCTCATCGGAAGGGATGAGACGTCGGCGTGGGGTTGGTGGGGGCCGGAGCTGCTCAGGAGCGTTGTTCGAGGATCACGGTGGCGCAGTTGCGGCCGCTGGCACCCCACACGCCGGCGCCGGGGAACGTTGCTGCACCGGTGAGGTACAGGCCCCCGACGGCGGTCTCGTACTTCGTGAGCTCGGGGTTGGCGTTGCGGAACGCGGCCAGCGGTCCACCGGCGAAGCTCGTGGCGTGACCGGCGGGAAGGTGGAAGTCACGCTCGTACACGTCGGGGGTCATCGCCCGCCATTCGATGATCGAGTCGAGGAATCCGGGCTCACACAGCTCGGCAAAGGCCTCGAGCCACCGCCACGGCTCGGTGGACCCGGGCCAGCCGCCCGTGAGTCCGTACGGGGTGTAGAGGGCCTCCAGCGAGAGCACGTGGCGGCCGTCCGGCGCCAGGGTCGGATCGATCAGCGTCGGCACGTTGACCAACAGGCCCGGCCGCTCGAGGATCCGACCGCTGGACATCATCGCGGCCCCGCGGTCGATGTCGGCGAGAGCCGGCGCGATCGCCGAGGTCGGACCGAGCGGCCGGTCGAAGTCCCGCAACACCGGTGCGACCGAGAGCACGGCGTCGATCTTGGACTCGTAGCCCTCGTCGTGGCGGACCGTGCGCCACCGGCGGACCAGGCTTCCCGCGGACGCTGGTGGGTGCTTCAGCCACCGCAGGAACGTGTCGTGGGGATTGCACGCTGACACGACGATCGGTGCGGTGATCTCGGTGCCGCCCACGAGCACGACGCCGCTGACGCGCTCGCCGCTACAGGTGATCGTGTCCACGGGACTCTTGGTGCGCAGCGTGCCACCGGACGATTCGAAGGCGGCGAGCAACGCGGCGGGCACCTGGCCGCTGCCGCCGATCGGACGCCCGACGGTGCTCACGTGTCGCATGGCATGGGTGAGTGCGCCGAGACCGCTGCCCGGCATCTCTGGTGTGATGCCCCAGACCATCGGCCCGGTCAGCGCTGCGGGCCCCATGATCGCGTCGTCGTCGAAGAACGATCGCAGCACGTCGGCCGCGCTACGTCTCGACCAGCGCATCAGCGTGCTGACGCCGCTGAAGCGCTGCCGAAGCGCCAGGCGGGTCAGGCCGCCGAGGGTCGGCGGTTCGGCAGCGGCCTCGAAGATCATGCGAACCGCAGGCATCGCAGCGTCGAGGTACCGGCGATAGCCGGCGACCTGCGAGGGGAAGTGGCGGCCGATGTCGTCGAGGGTCTCCTCGACGCTGCCGAGGTGCGACCACCCGATGCCGTTGGAGGCGCTCGCCCACGAGAAGTTGTGCTGGGACGGGTCGAGGTCCATGTAGCGCAGACCGTGGGCGGCGAGGTCGAGCTCGTCGATCACCGGCGTGGTGCGGAACGTCAGATGGTCGCAGTTGCAGATGTTGACCGTCGCCCCGGCGAACTGCTCGCTCGCCGCGGTGCCGCCGACGTCAGCGCGGGCTTCCACGAGCAGGGTCGACATTCCGGCTCGCGCCAGGTACGCGGCAGTGACGAGCCCGTTGTGCCCTGCACCGATGACGATGGCGTCGAAGTCGGTGGAGCGGCTCGGTGAAGCAGGGGGCACGGCCACAGTCTCTCGCGGTTCGATGTCAGGGGCGTAACGTGCCGGTGTGGTTCTCGCTACCCGCAACCTCGCCGAACTCCGAGCCCCCGATGTCGCTCGCCTCGTCACCGAGCGCAGCATCTTCGTGCAACCGCTCGGCGCCGTCGAGCAGCACGGCCCCCATCTGCCGTTCAACACCGACCTGGTGATCGCCGATCGAGTGTCGGCCATGGCCGTCGAGCGCATCGGCGAGCAACTGGACGTGTGGCTGCTGCCACCGCTCGCGTACACGAAGTCGAACGAGCACGCCTGGTCCTCGGGCACGATCTGGCTGTCGGCGACGACCCTGCTCGCGGTACTCGACGACATCGGGCGGTGCGTGGCGACCACCGCCGCCCGCAAGCTCGTGTTCTTCAACGGCCATGGCGGGAATTCGGCGCTGGTGGGCGTCGCCAACCGTGAGATCCGCCTCGCGCACGGGCTGATGACGTTCCTCGCCCATCCGGGCGTGCCGCCTGACCAGGGCGGGGTCTCGGCGCCGGACGAACTCGGCATGGGCATCCACGGAGGCACCGACGAGACCTCGATGATGCTGCACCTCGCCCCCGAACTGGTCGACATGGCCGCCGCGACCCGCAACGTGCCCGAGCGCCTCGCGGCGAACAGGTACGTCCGCTTCGGCGGTGCCGTCGGTTTCGGCTGGTTGTCCGACGATTTTGGTCCCGACGGTCACATCGGAGACCCGACGCCGGCGACCGCCGAGCGGGGAGCGGCACTGGTCGCCCAGGCCGTCGACGCGTTCTGCGAGGCCCTGGTGGAGGTCGCGGCATTCGAGCTGCCGGTGCGCTGACATGAGTGTTGTGCACGACGTGTCCGAGTTGCGTGTCGACACCGCTCGGCTGCTCCGACGGATCGACGAGCTGGGCGAGATCGGGCGGATCGACGGCCCGAACGGCGAGTGGGGCAACGCTCGACTCGCGCTGACCGACGAGGACCGAGCGGGGCGCGATCTCGTCGTGACGTGGATGCGCGATCTCGGCCTCGACGTGACGGTCGACGCGATCGGCAACGTCGTGGCGACCCGGCCGGGTGCCGACCCGACGCTCGCCCCGGTCATGGTCGGCTCCCACATCGACACCGTCGGCACGGGTGGGCGTTTCGACGGGAACCTCGGGGTCCTGGCAGGGCTCGAGATCGTCGAGGTGCTCGAGGACGCCGGCATCGCCACCGAACGGGCGCTCCAGGTCGCGTTCTTCACCGACGAGGAAGGTTCGCGTTTTGCGCCCGACATGCTCGGGAGTCTCGTGTACGTCGGAGGTCTCGCACTGGAGGAGGCCCTCGATCTCGTCGCCGCGGACGACAGTGCGCGGCTGGGTGACGAACTCGAACGGATCGGCTATGCCGGGCCGCTCCCGTGTCCGACCGCTGCTGCACCGCACGCCTACGTCGAGCTCCACATCGAGCAGGGCCCGGTGCTCGAAGCAGAGGCAACGACCATCGGGGTCGTCGAAGGCGTCCAGGGCATCTCGTGGACCGAGATCGTGATCATCGGTCAATCTGCCCACGCGGGCACCACACCGATGCGGCTGCGCCACGATCCTGCCTATTGCGCCGCGGCGATCGCCACCTACGTCCGCGATCTCACCCGCCATCTCGGAGGCGACCAGGTCGGCACGGTCGGCCGTCTCGACGTCCACCCGAACCTCGTCAACGTCGTTCCGGCGCGAGTCGTGATGACGGTCGATCTCCGCAACACCGACGATCGTGTCCTGTGCGAGGCCGAGTCCCAGCTCGCCAGGTTCCTCGAGGAGCTCGCCGCGTCGGAGGGCGTGGAGATCACGACGAGTTCCCTCGCCCGGTTCGAGCCGGTCGAGTTCGACACGGCCATGGTCGATCTCGTCGAGACGACCGCTCGGCGCCTGGGACACTCCACGAGACGGATGCCGAGCGGTGCCGGCCACGATGCCCAGATGCTCGCGCGGATCTGTCCGACCGCGATGGTCTTCACCCCGAGTGTGAACGGTCTCAGCCACAACATCGCCGAGTTCACCGAGGCGTGCGACATCGAGGCCGGAGCGAACGTGCTGCTGCAGGTGGTCGTTGGTCTGCTGTCGCCGAACGATTCGGTGTGACATGGCGACGACTCGGTTCGATCTCGTCACGATCGACTCGCCTCGGACGGATGTGATCGCTGCGTTCTGGTCGGCAACGCTCGACCTGCACGAGGTCGAGCGTGAGGACGGCGACCGGTGGATCGTGCTCGCCGACGACGACGGCAGACGGCGCCTCGGTATCCAACGCGGCGTCACTCGTCCGGGATCGCTCCACCTCGACCTGTCGTGTGCGCCGGGCGAGTTCGACGCGGAACTCGCCCGGTTGGTCGGGCTGGGAGCGACGCAGCTCCACGAACCACGCCGCGAGCCATACGGCTCGATCGTCAATCTCGCCGACCCCGACGGCAACCCGTTCGACCTCTGCGCGTACGGGTGACGCGAACGAGGGACGCTCCGTGGAGCGTCCCTCGTGTCGTACCGCGCGGATCGTGCTCAGCAGAGCACGAAGATGGTCAGCGTCCGATCGACTCGTCGATGAACTCGTTGGTGTACACGCTCTCGGCCGTGAAGCCATCCGGCAGTGTGATCGAACGGTTCTCGAGGATCACCGAGAAGTCGTCGAACAACGTCTGGATCCGCTCGGGATCGAAGTTGCCGTAGGTGTCGTCGGGGCCGTTGCTGCCGTAGCCGTCGGACTCGAACAGCTCGAACGCACGGGCGTTCAGTTCGGGGCTCAGCGTCCAGTAGTTGTTGTAGGCCTCGGTGACCTCGATGACCACGTCACCGATCGGCTCCGGATCGTTCAGGTAGTCGACCCATGCCTGCTGCAGCTTCGGGACCAACAGCTCCAGACACGGTGACAGCTCCTCGAGACGCTCGGTGAGGACCGAGTAGGCCGCCGGGTACGGCTGCCAGCCGAGCTCGTGGATGATCGCGTAGTCGACCGGTGCGGGCGCACCGTCCTTCCACTCGATCAGGTTCTCGTACTTGAACACCTCGTTGGTGGCGAAGCCCTGCTGGATGAAGTTGCCGCCGTCGGCGATCCATTGGTCCGGCGCTCCGCCGTAGTTCGGATCGCTCTGGCTCTCGTCCATGAAGCCCTTCGAGATCAGCCAGTCGATGTAGGTCGCACCGGAGAAGTGCAGCACGCGCGCACCACTCGCACCGATCGAAGCCGGGTCGGCAGCGTCGGCGTCGAGCTGTTCGGGATCCCACATGATCATCTGCGGGTTGATCTCGAGCGTGGTTGCGACGGCGGTCACCTGGACCGTCGGAGCGGACTGGATGGCGTCGTCGGTGTTGACGTAGCCGAGGGTGATGTCCTGGTCGGTCTTCATCACGGCGCTCACGGGCTGGAACTCGATGGCATCGCCGCCGGAGCGGATCTCGACGGTCTCGATGCCGCCAACGGCGTAGGCGGGATCGATCGGGCCGGAGTACGTGAACAGCTCCGGGTCGGCCTCGCCGGCATCACCGATCAACTGGTACGTGCCGCCGTGCTCGGTCTCGGGCCACCAGTCCTTCTGGATGACGAGGTTCTTCGGACAGACCGAGTCGCCTTCGGTCCCGCCCTCGGCGGCCTCGGTGGTCTCGGTTCCGCCGTCGGCGGCCTCGGTGGCCTCCGGCTCTGCGGCATCGTCGTCGCTGCCACATGCTGCGACAACGGCGCCGAGTGCCACGACGAGCGCGATGGCCTTCTTGGTGGTGGGTTTCATCTGGTGTCTCCCCCTGAGGAGTTGGTTGGTGTTCGGGATTGGGGATGTGGGTGGAGCCTCCGGGCCGGGTTCACGAATGACCGGCCTCGGATTCGTGCCAGCTCCTCAGCGAGCGATTCGACAGCCAACTGATCAGGCCGTAGATCGTCACGCCGAGCAGTGACGCGAGGATGACGCCTCCGAAGAGACGTTCGTACTGGAGCTGCTTCGCGTAGTTGTTGAGCAGCCGGCCGAGGCCGAGATCGCCGCGGCTGAAGAAGAAGTCTGCGACCAGGGCGCCGACAACGCAGAGACCGGCACCGATTCGAAGGCCGGTGAAGATCGATGGCGTCGCGGCGGGCAGCTGCAGCTTTCGGAGCTGGGTGAACCAGCTCGCTCCATGAAGGCGGAACAGGTCGAGGTGGCCACGGTCGACGGACTTGAGACCGAACAGGAAGCTGGTCAGCATCGGGAAGATCGCGACGAGGACACAGGTGACGACGCGTGCTGTGCGGGTCGGTCCGAACCAGACCGAGAAGAGCGGCACCAACGCGAGAACGGGAATGGTCTGTAACACGACGGCGTAGGGAAACAGGGCCCGTTCGATCGTGCGGTTGTACGCCATCACGATGGCGCCGGCCATGCCGAGCACCGTGGCGATGACGAAGCCGTACAGGGCGATCCTGGCGGTGTTGATCAACCCTTCCATCAGCTCGGCCCGAGCCACGTCGTTCAGGAACGCCTCCTCGACCACGGCATGCGGTGGCGGCACGATGAATCGACGGTTCTCGCTGAGCAGGACGTAGTGGGTCAGGTTCCAGAACGCGATGAAGAGCGCGAAGACCAGCAGGATTGGTCCGTAGCGCCACATTGCGGTAGCGAAACGCCCGCGGGCGCGGACCTCCGGCGGGGCCTGCGAGCTCTCACCGTCGGCTCGAGGGCCATCGAAGCCGATCTGTTCGGGCTCGGCGATGATCGTCATCCGTGTGCTTCCTTCAAGTGCTCCGAGACTCGCCCCGACAACTCCGCGAACGCCGGTTCGTAACGGATTTCCGGTCGTCGGGGATACTCGAAGGGAACCTCGATGTCCGCGAGGATCCGCCCCGGGCGACCGGACATGACGAGCACCCTCGTCGACATGAACACTGCCTCGGCGATCGAGTGGGTGATGAACAGGCCCGCGAACCCGACGCCGGTGAACAGTTGGAGCAGTTCGTCGTTGAGCCGCTCGCGGCTGATCTCGTCGAGCGCGCCGAACGGTTCGTCGAAGAGGAACACCTTGGGGTCCATGACGAGCGACCGGGCGAGGGAGCAGCGCATCTTCATGCCGCCCGACAGCTGCTTGGGATACTTGTCCTGGTGACCGTCGAGGCCGACGAGCTTGATCACCTCGAAGGCGCGTCGTGCGCGATCGCCCTTCGGCATGTGATGGAGTTCGGCGATCAGCTCGACGTTTCGCTGCACGGTTCGCCACGGGAGGAGCGTGGCGTCTTGGAACACGTAGCCGATCGATTCGCGGTCGACCTCGCACGTTCCCGAGGCGTTCGTCTCGAGGCCTGATGCAACACGCAGCAGCGTCGACTTCCCGCATCCCGAGGGTCCGACGACGGTGACGAACTCGCGCTGGCGAACGGAGAACGACACGTCGTCGAGGGCGTGCGTCCCATCGGAGAACACCATCGAGAGGTGTTCGAACTTCAGAGCGGCGTCGCTGCGCTCGATCGTCGCGGTGCTACTCGACTCTTGCGGGTTGGTGGACACGTTCGAACGATTCTCCCTCGAGACCACCTGGTGGGGTCGCCTCTGTCGACGCTACGGCGGTTGTGAAACCGGTGTGAGTCACATGTGTGTACATCGTGTTTCAGGCCGAGGGCACCGTGCGGCCTCGATGCCACACCATGCGATCATTCGGTCCGAACGCGATTGCTTCGCGAACAGTAGCCGCGCGGACCGCGAGGAGATCAGCCTGATCTCCCGGAGCGACCGACACGCTCTCCAACCGCATGAGCTGCGAGGAGTTCGCGCTGACCGCGTTCCACGCATCGGCAGGAGAGAGATGGCAGGTCATCACCATCAGCCCGGCGGTCTCGAACGGACATGCCCGACCGACAGGATTGAACGGATCCTGCAAGTTGTCGGCGCCTGCAGCCACGTTCACCCCGGCGGATCGCAGGGCGGCGACGGCCGTCAACCCTCGCGGCATCGGGGCCCAACCCCGGCCCTGGAGGAACAGGTTCGTGTGCGGAAGCGCCACGACCTCGATGCCGGCCTGCGCGACCAGTTCGGCGATCTCTTGCTGGCGATGCGGTTCCTGCATTCCCAGGCTGACGCAGTGGCTCGCCGTGACCGGGTGCTCGAACCCGTCCAGCACCATCGTGGCCAGGTCGACCAGGCCGAGTGCATCGGCATTGAGCGTCTCGTCGGTGTGCAGATCGACGCCGACCCCCCGATCGGTTGCCGTCTGCAGGAAGAACTCGGTCGCCTCGGCGGATCGAGCATCGCCCTCGAGGTGGGGGCAACCACCGACGAGATCCGCGCCGGCGTCGAGCGCATCGCGCAGCAGTGCCCTCTGGTCGGCGGCGCCCGGCCCGATGACCGGCCAGCCGCACAAGGCCACGATTTCGAGCTCGATGATGTCCGCGACCCGTCCGCGGACCTCGGTGAGGGCCTCGATGCTGCGCAGGCCGTGCTCCGTTGTGGTGTCGGCGTGGCTGCGCACCGCCCGATAGCCGTTCGCTGCCATCATCCGTGCCGCCCGTTCGGCTCGCTCGATCGTCTCGTCGAGGTCGAGGAGGTGGCGGTTCGCGCGCATCGCGTTGATCGCCCCCATCAGGTCGCCGGAAGGGTTCTCGATGCGTTCGGCGAGGAACGCTTTGTCGAGGTGCGCATGCGGTTCCACTGCGGCCGCCAGGAGCATCCAACCTGTGAGATCGATCACCTCGGCGTCCCCGACGGCAAGGCCGGGGCCGACCTCGGCGATCACGCCATCGACGATCAACACGTCGACGGGGCCGTCTGTCACGGCTGCGTGAACAATGGTTGCTTGCCGTAGGAGGGTGCTGGGCATCTGCGCGAAGCTAGACGCCATGACCGACCGACCGGACCTCAAGCTCGGAGCCTTCTTCTTCGGGGGTGTCGAGATGGACGACGCAGGCGCCGGTGCGCCGGCCCCGATGGATCGCCGCTACAGCAACGACGAGTGCTGGAAGGCCACGCTCGACTACGTCAACTCGGCGAAGGAAGCGGAGCGGCTCGGGTTCGACTCGTTCTGGACCACCGAGCACCACTTCCAGTACGAGGGCTACGAGGTCATCCCGAATGGCCTGCTGATCTCGACGTGGATCGCCGCGCAGACGACGACGCTGCGCTTCGGCGCGATGTTCAACGTGGTGCCGCAGTGGAACCCGTTGCGGTTGGCCGAGGACTTCGCGACGCTCCACAACCTGTCCGGCGGGCGCGGCATGCTCGGCGTCGGCCGGGGCACCGTGCCGCGCGAGGTGTTGCACCTGAACGACAAGGGCGTCTCGATCGGGTCGATGGACAACCCCGACCAGGTCGATGCCGACATCCACAACCGCGAGGTGTTCGAGGAGTCGATGGAGATCATCCGTCGGGCGCTCACGGAGGAGTCGTTCTCGTTCCAGGGCAAGCACTTCCAGATTCCGATCCCCGGCATTCCCGACCGCGGCGAGACGGTGCAGGAGATCACGCTGATCCCCAAGCCGATCCACCCGTTCGAGATCTGGCAGGCGGTCACGTCGCCGCCCACGCTCGACTACGTGCCCGTCGTCGATCACGGCGCCGTGTTCTGGAACCAGCACTACAGCTTCATCAAGCGGTTCTGGGACAAGTACGGCGAAACGTACGCGGCGTCGCACGGGGTTGAGTTGGCGCCCCACGAGAAGCGCATGCTCGTCGTGTCGTACCGGATCGAGGACACGATGGAGGAGGCACGGGCATCGGCACTGCCGGGACACGACGAGTTCTGGAAGTTCCTCGGCCCGTACGGGTGGAGTCGCGGCTACATGGGGCCTGATGGCAAGCCGTCGCCGCCGGGGCTGATCCCGACGCTCGACGAATCGATCGAGAACAAGACGATTCTCGTCGGCCCGCCCGACAAGGTGGCCGAGGAGGTGGCGTTCCTGCGCGAGTTGCTCGGATTCGAGTACCTCACGCTGTTCCCGCACCTGATCGGCGACCCCTACAAGAAGGCCGACGAGCAGATGGCCCGCTTCGCCGAAGAGGTGCTCCCGCTCCTCTGACGCTCAACCTCCACGTCGCGATGAGCGAAAGGTGCCGTATGCGGACCGTTCGCTCATCGCAAGCGCGGTGCCAGATCGTGCGATGAGCGAAGGGTGCCGTATGCGGACCGCTCGCTCACCGCAGTCTGGGGAGGTTGGTCAGCGTCCGGCTGCTGAACCGATCACCGTGCGCGGGTCGGCGGCGCCGGCGAACATCCCGGTGCCCTCGACGACGATCGCGTGCGCGTGGCCGAAGCCCGAGTCCCACGGCGGTCGC
>JBGSII010000166.1:0-2259 GCA_041742555.1 Ilumatobacteraceae bacterium | reverse complement strand
CCGGTCGGGCGTGCGGTCGGTACCGGAGCGTTCGTCCGAGGCCCACGTCGGCGGCGAACTCGTCGGTGAACTCGTCGGTGAACTCGTCGGTGCGCTCGCGTCACCAGATGTCGCTCCGCTCCACGGCGTGCTGTCCCGGCTCGTCGGCAACGGCGTCGGGCTCACGCCATCGGGCGACGATGCCATCGTCGGTGTCCTCGCCGTGCTCCATCGATGCATCGCGCCCGACGTCTCCGCTCGAGTGCTCGATCTGCTCGCAGCGGCGCTCGAACCCCTGGTCGATCGGACCACGGCGATCAGCGCCCACTTCCTGCGACTCGCAATTCGCGGCGAGTTCGGAGCGCGGCTCGTCACCGTGGTCGACGCCTGCTGCACCCCGAGCGGACCGGACGCCGAGGCCATCGACCGTCTGATCTCGACGGGCGCCACCAGCGGCGCCGACGCACTGGTCGGCATTGCCGCCGCCGCTGAACTCTTCCGCATCGAGCCGACCAGCGTCTTCGAGGAGGTCGCATGAGCGTCCGTCACCGCATCGTCGCCAACATGTACAAGGACTCGGTGGCCCTCATGGCCATCTCGTCGAAGATGCTCGCAATCGAGGGCATCGACGCCGCTTCGGTCGTGATGGCGACGCCCACCAACCTCGACAACCTCGTCGAGGCCGGGCTGTCAGCTGGGCTCGACGAGACCAAGCCGTCCGACCTGATCGTCGCCGTTGCGGGCACCGACGAGGCCTGCGATGCGGCGCTGTCACTGGCAGACGACCTGCTCGCCGAACAGCCGCTCGACCCCGGCGCTGCCGCGGCCGAACTCCCGGCGTCGAGCACGCAGATGGCGGTCGCCGCTGACCCCGCGCTCAACTTCGCGTTGATCTCGGTGCCCGGCGCATACGCCGCTGCCGAGGCGATCAAGGCGGTGCGGCTCGGCATGAGCGTGATGGTGTTCAGCGACAACGTGCCCGTCGAGCAGGAGCTCGCCATGAAGACGCTCGCCGCCGAGCGCGGCGTGATGGTGATGGGCCCTGACTGTGGCACGGCGATCGTCAATGGACTGCCGCTCGGGTTCGCCAACGTGGTGCGGCGCGGGCCGATCGGAGTCGTCGGGGCCTCGGGCACCGGGATGCAGGAGGTGACCGCTCGGATCCACAACCTGGGCTCGGGTGTGTCGCAGGCGCTCGGCACCGGCGGCCACGACCTGAGCGACGACATCGGCGGCATCTCGATGCTGCACGGTCTCCGTTCGCTCGAGCAGGACCCGTCGACCACGGTCATCGTGCTCGTCTCGAAGCCGCCATCGGAACGTGTCGCCCAGATCGTGCTCGACGAAGCGCGCGGAATGACCACACCCGTCGTGGTGATCTTCCTCGGCGCCGACCCGGAGACCTTCAGCGACGACAAGATCCATGGAGCCGCCACGTTGGCCGACGCCGCCGACCTTGCCGTCGCGATCGCCGCGGGTCGGCCGGCCGAGAGCATCCGTACCACCAGTGGCGCCATCGAGGGTGAGACACGCCGGACACTCGATGACACCGCACGGCGGATGAGCGCCGATCAGCGATACATCCGGGGGATCTTCTGCGGAGGGACCTTCTGCTTCGAGGCGCAGCTCCTGTGCCAGGCGGCCGGGATCACGAGCTGGTCCAACACGCCGGTGGCGGGCAACCACACCCTTGCCGACATCCGGATCAGCTCCGAGCACACGATTGTCGACATGGGCGACGACGAGTTCACCCAGGGCCGCCCTCACCCGATGATCGACCCCACGCTGCGCAATGAACGTGTGGCACACGACGCCGCCGACCCGACGACTGCGGTGCTGCTGATCGACGTGGTACTCGGTTACGGCTCGGCCGACGACCCGGTCTCGGGCCTGCTCGAGGTGCTCGGCGCGGCCCGAAGCAACGCCAAGGGCGCGGGACGCCACCTCGCCGTCGTCGCCCACGTGTGCGGCACCGACGCCGATCACCAACAGCGCGATGAGGCGATCGCCACGCTTCGCTCGACTGGGGCGTTCGTTGCGTCGAGCAACGCCGAGGCGGCCCGTTGGGCTGCCCACATCGCCACGACGATCAGCAACCGGGAGCAGCGATGAACGAGGTCTTCGACACCGATCTCCGGGTCGTCAACATCGGGTTGTCGAGCTTCGCCGACAACCTGCGACGAGCCGGCGGTCACGCCACCCAGCTCGCCTGGCGCCCACCCGCGGGAGGCGACGTCGAGACCGGGCTGGCGCTCGCCTCGCTGGTGAACGACCCTGTCG
>JBGSII010000165.1:0-13896 GCA_041742555.1 Ilumatobacteraceae bacterium | reverse complement strand
GCTGGGCCTGCCCGCCCGACAACGTGCGGGGACGTTGGTCGGCGTACTCGGCCAGACCGACACGTTCGAGCCAGGCGTGAGCGGTGCGGCGGGCATCGGCCTTGGGTGTCTTGCGGGCGCGCAGTCCGTAGGCGACGTTCTCGAGCACGCTCATGTGTTCGAACAGCAGGTAGTTCTGGAACACGAACCCGATCGGCCGGTCCTCGGGTTCGACGAAGACGTCGGCCGCCGGGTCGTCGAGCACGGTGTCGTCGAGGATGATGCGGCCGCTCTCGATCGGGGCGAGTCCGGCGAGGCAACGCAGCAGCGTGCTCTTGCCGGCGCCGTTCGGGCCGAGCAGTGCGAGCAGCTCACCGGGCTCGACGTCGAGCTCGGCGGAGAGGTCGAGAGTGCCGAGTTGCAGCGCGAGCTGCGCGGACAGCGTCACGGAGTCACCACGGGATGCTGGTCGATGCGGCCGAACCACCGGTCGCGCAATCCGACGAGCACGACGAAGGAGATCGCGATCAGCACCAAGGCGAGCACGATCGCCTCCTCCGGGTTCGTCTCCAACGACAGGTAGACGGCCAGCGGCATCGTCTGGGTCGTGCCGGGGAAGTTGCCGGCGAAGGTGATCGTCGCGCCGAACTCGCCCAGCGCTCGCGCCCACGCGAGCACCGAGCCTGCGGCGAGCGCCGGACGGATCGCCGGGATCGTCACCCGCCGGAACGTGTACCACCGAGACGCCCCCAGCGTGCGCGAGGCATCGTCGAAGCGCAGGTCGAGTTGACGCAGCGAGGCTTCGACGGTGATCACCAGGAACGGCATCGCCACGAAGGTCTGGGCGATCACGACCGCGGCCGTCGTGAACGGCAAGGTGATGCCGAACCACTGGTCGAGGTACTGGCCGACGATCCCCCGCCGGCCCAGCGCGAAGAACAACGCCACACCGCCCACCACCGGCGGGAGGACCATCGACAGCGTGCACAACGCGCGGACCGCTCCACGTCCCGGGAACTCCACCCGCGCCAGCAACCACGCCAGCGGCACACCGAACAGGATCGACAAACCCGTCGCCCACAGCGAGCACACCAGCGACAGCCGCAGCGCGGTCAGGACGTCGTCCTCGGTGAGGTACTGCCATGCGTTCGACCATGGCACTCGCCACAACAGCCCGATCAACGGCAGCGCGAAGAACACGACCGCGACGACGGCGAGTGCCAGCACCGGGGCCGGCAAGCCGACCTGTCTGCCCCGGCGCCGGCTCACGGAGCGAGGAAGCCGTAGGAGGCGAGGATCTTCTGACCCTGCTCGCCGTTCACGAAGTCGATGAACGCCTGCGCGCCTTGCGGGTTCGGCGCTTGCTTGGTCACCGCGATCGGGTACTGCGCGACCACGTTGATGTCGGCGGGGATCTCGACACCTTCGGCGTCCGCGCCCGCCGCCGTGACGTCGGTGGCGTACACGATGCCGGCATCGGCCTCACCCAACGTCACCTTCGTCACCACTGCCTTCACGTTCTGCTCGAACGACTTCGGGGTCACGGTCACCCCGGCGTTCGCGAAGATCTGCTCCGCATAGCTTCCGCAGGGCACCTCGGGCGCACACTGGACCACGATCAGATCTTGGTTCGCCAGGTCCGCCACACCGGCGATGCCCTCGGGATTTCCCGGACCGACGATGATCTCGGCGAGATTCGTGGCGAACACGACGGGCTCGGCGGCGTTGTTGCCGGCGTCGGTCAACTTGGTCATGTTGTTCAGGTCGGCCGACGCGAACACATCCACCGGAGCGCCCTCACCGATCTGGGTCACGAGTTCCGACGAGGAAGCGAAGTTGAAGGTCACGTTCGCATCCGGGTTTTCGACCATGAAGGCCTCACCGATCTCCGTGAACGCCGCGGTCAGCGACGCCGCCGCGAAGACCGTCACGTCACCCGACACCGTCGTCGGAGTATCGGTCGTCGGGGCGTCCTCCGCCGGCGTGGTCGCCCTCGAGTCGGAATCATCCGACCCGCATGAAGCTCCCAGGAAGCCCAAGAGGGCGACCGCTGAGAGGAGAAGCCGGGGCGATCGACGCATGCCTACAGAATAGTCACTGGTGAACTAACCGAGCGTCATCGGCTGACCAATGCGCGCACGAGGGTCGGTCCCGGCGACCGCCACGAGGTGTCGTGCTCCACCTCGGCGAGTACGCGTCAGCGCTCAGCCACTCGTTCGACGTAGAGCACCCCGCGGCGCGAATCGAACGTCTGGTCATCCCAGACGTTGGCCGCAATGAACAGTGTCCCGTCGGGGGACACTGCACACGAGAAGCACCCGCGGTCAGCATCGATGGTCTCGACGACGGCGCCACCGAGGGTGATGCGGCGGCAATGACGGTTGGGGACATCGGCGTACCAGACGGTGCCGTCGATCGCGACGCACAGCCCGTCGGGTGCGCTCCCGGCAATTTCGACCAGGGTGGCTCAGTCGTGGAGGTCGCCGTTCGGCGCAATGGCGAAGGAGGTGATGCGTGCCGCGTGGGATTCGGCCACGACCAGGCGAGCGCCACCCTGGACGATGGCCATGCCATTGGGGAGGCAAGATCGTCGGCGACCTGGCGAATCGTCCCGTCGGTGTCGATGACCGCGATCTGACCGGTCGTCGCTGCGTCACCGGCCATCAGGTCGTACCCGATCCCGTTGACGAAGACGCGGCCCGAGGGGTGGGTGGCGATCTCGTTCCAGGGTGCGTCCGAGACGGGCGAGAGATCGGCCAGGACGTCCAGTCCTTCTCCGTGTTGTCGCAGGACGCGCTGCCGGGCGCCGTCGACGATCAACAGGCGACCCTCGAGATCCCAGTCGATGCAGAACGGGAATCCGTCCAAATTGTGGTGGACCGTGCGGTCGAGGCCGTCTGGCGTGACGCTCACGACGGTGCCATCGATCCAGTCGCAGTACCACACCCGATCGTGGCGCCAGCGCACGGACTCACCGAAGGCGATGTGGTCGACGATGGCAACGAGATGGTCGCGGTGCTCAGAGGTCATGGGACCGCTCGCAGGAGGACATCGGCGACCGCCTCGGGTCGGCTGAGCGCGGGCAGATGCCCGCCCGGAATCTCATCGATGCCGAGTCCGAGCCGTTCGGTCGCCACTCGGCGCTGGAACTCGATCGGGAACAGCCGATCATCGCGGGGGGCGACCACTCGGGTGGGGATAGCTGGCCACGCTGCGATCGGGCACGGGTCATCGAAAGGGCGACTCGTCTGGTCCCTCAGCCGCAGCGCGGATTCTTCCCAGAGACTTGCGGGGAGGTCGTGGCCGTAGATGACCTCGGGGTTGTTCAGGTCGGCGCGGTCCAGACCGAGCGCATCGAACCACTGTGTTTGGGCGGCGGGCTGGCCGGTGTTGACCCACCAGTCGTGCCCCCGCTCGCCTGGGTTCGGGATCATCGCGGCGACCAGAACGATGCGGGTCGCTGCTCGCGCCGACGCAACGACGGGGGCAATGAAGCCGGCCATCGACTGGGCCACGACGACCACGTCATGGCCGCTGTGACCATCGAGCGCGCCGAGTGCCGTCGCCACGTAGTCGGAGAGGCCGGCAGTCGGGTCATCGGCTGGGAGGTCCGGTGCCAGCGTCTGGTGTCCGGCTTCCTGGAGCAACGGTTCGACGAGGTGCCAGTACCAACCCGACGACGCGGCGCCGTGCAAGAGCAAGAACGTCGACAACCGGGTTCACCTCCCCACTTCGGACGAGGTCCGGCCCAGGACGCACTCGAAGTAGCGGCGGAGGTGGCCGATCGCTTCGAACACGACGGCTGGATCGTTGGCCGCCTTGGACAACACGAACGCACCCTGGAGCACGGTCTGGGTGTGACGAGCGAGGCTCGCGGCGTCGACCTCCTCGGTGATCGCGCCATTGGCGAGAGCGTCCGTGAGCGCCGCGGCGAGATCGGCCTCGAGGGTTTCGGCGTGGCCGAAGATGCTCGCCGCGCAGGCGTCTCGTACTGCGGGGCTGGTGTCGAACGCCTCCTGGGTCATGGTCCCGACCAGGCACGTGTACTCGGCCGGCGGACCCGAGATCAACGCCGCTCGGTACTCCAGATAGCCGAACACTCGGTTGGCCGGATCTTGGTGGTCGTGGTACGGCGCGGCAGCAAAGAGTGCTCCAGTGGTCTGTGACCAGTGATCGGCTGCTGCCACTGCGAGCTCTTCCTTGGAAGCGAAGTGATGGAAGAACGCCCCCTTGCTCACCCCCGCTGCCGCACAGAGATCATCGACGGTGGTGGCGTGCAGCCCCTGGCCGCGGATCACGTCGACGGCTGCGTCGAGCAGCGCCACTCTCGCCTGGCCGTGCCCGGGTCGCGCGACGCCGGCACTCACGCCGGCGGACCATCCGCGGCGGCGCGCAGCGCATCGAGATCGATCTTGCGCATCTGCAACATCGCCGCGAGCGCCCGGGACGCCCGCTCGGGGTCGGGATCACCCAGCACCTCACCCAACTGGTTCGGCACGATCTGCCACGACACCCCGTAGCGGTCCTTCAACCATCCACACTGGCCCTCCTCGCCCCCGTCGGTCAACGCCGTCCAGTAGTGGTCGACCTCGGCCTGGCCGTCACACGGCACGACGAGCGACACCGCCTCGTTGAACCGGTACTGCGGACCCCCGTTCAGCGCCTGGAACGGGCGGCCCATCAACGTGAAGTGGACCATCATCGGTGCGCCGCCGGGCCCCGGGCTGACGCCGTCGATCCGAGAATCCCCGAACAGCGACACGTAGAGCTCCGCCGCCTCCAGACCGTTGCCGTCGAACCAGAGACAGGGGGTGATCGTCGTCATGCGAACACCATACCAACCAGTCGGTATGTTGTCCAGTGGCGATCCCCGCTCGGTTGGTCAAACCGTCGAGCGCCTCACACCCGACTGATCGCTCAGCGCCGTGCTGACCTCATATTCCTTGACAAGTATATGATGCGGCCGTACGCTGCGACGCATGAGCGCTGCCATCGTCGATCCGGCCACCTTCGCCGCGCTCGGGGAACCGAGCCGCCTGCGGATCGTCGAACTGCTGCGGGATGGTCCGCTGTCGGTCGGCACGATCGTCGAGCGTCTCGGCATCCGCCAGCCGCAAGTGTCCAAGCACCTCCGTGTGCTCGCCGAGTCGGACATCGTCGCGTGCGAGGTCCGCCATCGACATCGCATCTACCAGCTCCGACCCGAACGGTTCGATGCCGTTGCGCACTGGGTCGAGTCCTTCGAACAGCTGTGGGAGACGCGACTCGACTCCCTCGGCACCCTGCTCCAGAACCTCGACACCGAAAGGACCGGCAAACCATGACCGAGCGGAGCGACGAGACCGCCGTCCTGGACACGATCTCGGCACTGCCAGCGACTCGCGAGCACGCGCATCACGAGCCCGACATCGTGCGGCGTGCCGTCGCCTGACCGACACCGAGGACACCATGGCGCTGCAACTGTTCAAGAAGACCAAGCAACTCGACTTCGAACGCACCTATCCCGCCCCGCTCGCAACCGTCTGGCAAGCGTGGACCGACCCCGAACTCCTCCGGCAGTGGTGGGCACCCGAGCACACGACCGTCACCGATTGCGACGTCGACCTCTGCGTCGGCGGCACGATCCACATCGCGATGGAAGCCGGCGACGGCATGGGGAAGTACCGAGGAACCAGATGGCCGATGAGCGGAACCTTCACCCGCATCGACGACCAACAGCAGCTCTGCTACGACGCCCAGTCCTGGACCGACGGCGAACGCGAGACGACCACCATCGACCACACCAACACCGTCACCTTCGCCGGCGACGACAGCGCGACCACAGTGCACTTACAGATCGCCATCACCAAGATCGGCCCGAAGGCGAAGATGGCCGCGTTCGGCATGAAGTTCGGCTACAAGGCGTACCTCGACAACCTCGGGCAGCTCCTCACAGGCCCATAGCCGAACGATCCGCCGTTCCTCCGAGGCCCGCGACGAGCCCACGAGCCGCGCCCCTGTGATCGCAGCAGCCAGTGCCATGGTCGGCGAAGGCATTGTCGCTCATCGATGCAACGTTCGTTCCATTTATGAGCGATATGCGTTACGGTGGCGCTGTGGACTTCGTGCATCCCGTCCAGGCGGTCATCCCCGGCGCCCAGGGTCGAGTACTCGCAGTGCTGGCACAGACCACCGCCGCGCTCAACCTCAGCACGCTCGCCCGACTCGCCGGCGTCAGCGTGGCTCAAGCATCACGGGTCATGCCCGGCCTGGTCGACCTCGGTCTCGTCGAACGGCGCGAGATTCCTCCATCGTCACAGTTCCGGTTGATCCGCGAGAACGTCGCAGCCCAGGCGATCATCGATCTGGCTCGATCACGTGACAACGCGCTGGATCGCATCGGCGCTGCCGCAGCCGCGCTCCCCTTCCCACCGGTCAGCGTGATCGTGTTCGGATCGTTTGCACGAGGCGAGGCCGACGAGCACAGTGATCTCGACGTCATCATCGTGCGGCCCGACGAGGTCGACGAAGACGACGACGCCTGGGCAACCGCGATCGAGCAGGGGCGGAGCGATACACAGGCGATCACCGGCAACCGCGTCGAGATCCTCGAAGTCGCCCGCCGCGAGGCAGGGACCAAGCTTGCTGGGAGAGCGCCGTTGTGGCGAGATGTCGTGCGAGACGGCGTCGTGGTCTACGGCCTCACGATCGAGGAACTGATGGAGCGCGTGCGTGCCTAAGCCGATGCGCACCAAGCCGGTGTCAGGTGCACAGGTTCGTGCGTATGCAGGCAAGGCCCAGGAGTACGCCGACGCCGCGGCGAGCGAGATCGAGGCCGGCCGCTACATCGCAGCGACCAGCCTGGCGATTCACGCCGGCATCAATGCCGCCGACGCTGTCTGTGGCGCTCGCCTTGGTGAACGAGCGGCGGGAGAGGACCACGATCAAGTCCTCACGTTGCTGCGCCAAGCCGGGCCCGATGGCACGAACGTCGAGAAGGAACTCCGACGGCTCCTGCCGCTCAAGACGAAAGCCGAGTACGAGCCCGATGACGTCGCCCCAGGGGTGGCGACCAAGGCCCTCGAACGTGCTCAACGGTGCGTCGCCGTGGCTCGCACTGTCGCGGCCGGTACCACGTAGGCCGATCATCGCATCGGTCTGGGGCGTGCGGCCCATCGCCCGACAGGGCAATCGGGGGTCAATTCTCTGACTAAGGTCAGGGAATGAACGAGCTGGCGGTGATCCGTCGCTTCAACCGTACCTACACCCCGAGGATCGGGGCGCTCAACGACTCGTTCTTGGGGACCGGCTTGTCACTGGCGGCGGCACGTCTGCTGTTCGAGGTCGGGCCAAACGGTGCAACGGTGCGCGATCTCCGCCGTCGACTCGGTCTCGACTCCGGCTATCTCAGCCGGCTCCTGCGCGAGCTCGAGGAACGGCGTCTGGTCGCACTGACCGACGATCCCGACGATCGTCGCCGTCGCCTGTGCCGCCTCACGGCAACGGGCAGACGCCGGTGGGTGCAGCTCGACAGGCGTTCCGACGAGATCGCGACTCACCTGCTCGCCCCGCTCACGGCCTCGCAGCGGCGACGGCTGTCGGAGGCGTTGACGACGGCCGATCTACTGATCCGGGGTTCACAGGTGACGTTCCACACCACCGACCCAGCCGGTGTCGACGCGACGGCTGCGATGACGATGTACTTCGACGAACTGGACGCCCGGTTCCCCAGCGGCTTCGATCGAACCGGAGCGCTCGATGCGGGTGCTGCGTCGATGGGCGCTCCGCACGGGGTGTTCCTGGTCGCAACTGCCAGCGATGGAACCATCGTGGGGTGCGGTGGTGTGCAGCGCTGTGGCGAGACCACCGCCGAGGTCAAGCGGATGTGGATCGACGCCGACTGGCGAGGAGCGGGAATCGGGCGGCGCCTGCTCGGCGAACTCGAGCAGTTCGCGGCCGTCGTCGGCTACACCGAAGTGATGCTCGACACCAACGCAACACTGACCGAAGCGATCGCCATGTACGAATCAGCCGGATACCGCCCGACCGAGCAGTACAACGACAACCCGTACGCCGAGCGTTGGTTCGTCAAGGCGCTGGTCCCTTCGGCCAACACCTGAGTCGACGCTGACCCCAAGAAATCAGCGTCGACGACCACGACACGGACCGGAGACCGCCACAGCTTCAGTCGTCCAGGCCGAGATCTTCGGCTCTCTGGATCGTCCTTCGCACGGCCGGCGGTACCTTCACTTGGCCGAGAGCACCTCGATCGGTTTCACCTGCACGATGCCTTCGGCCATCTCAGCGAGCCGCGAGTCGACCGTGACGAGCGCGTCCGCTTGGAGCTGGCACACGGCGAGATACTCGGCATCGAGCGTCGTGTCCCACCCGTGTGCCATGGCGATCCTCCACGCGGTTCGACGCGACACCCGGTCACCCAGCAACCGCATCTTGAGTTCCGTCACCCGTTCGTGACGCCGAAGCGCCTCCTGTTCATCGAGGATCCCGCTGCGCACGTCGGCGAGCAGCAGATCCAACGCTTGGGAGCGGACGAGATTGGGAGCAACGAGTTGATGGGCGGGATCGACCCCGACGTCGTCGGCCACAACGTGGAGCAACGTCCGAGCATCGATCACGTATCGGGCCACGTCGGACACAGTACAAACCGGCCTTGCGATTCCCCAGAAAGGGCCTCTGACGTGGCATTTCACTTGGTGGCGGGGGCAACGATTGAACCTGCGACCTTCGGGTTGTCAGCCATCGCTCAGATCTTCTCGATGCTGATCGCCTCACACCGCTGCTGCGTCGTCGGCTCCGTCGGCGACGAGCACGACCACGTCGTCGGCACATCCCCACGAGAGGGTGACACCGAGCCCGCCGTGGCCGTAGTTGTGGATCAGGCGCGGGCCGGATGGTCGGGGTTCTTCCTCGACACGGACGGCGGGACGGGCGGGTCGGATGCCGCTGGTGTGTCCGAGGACCGCGGCGTCGGCGAGTCGGGGTTCGACGTACCCGGCTGCGGTGTGCAGCCGGGAGCCGGTGGCGATGTCGGGTACGGGGTGACCGGCGTCGTCGTCGATGATCCCGCCGATCAGGACCTTGTCGCCGTGTGGCATCCACGCGACCCACTCCGGCTGTCCGGGTGGTCCTTCCATGAAGCAGAAGTCGATGCCCGGGTTGGCGACAACGGTGTGCATGCCCCACTGGCCGGTCAGGGTGTCGTCGCCGGTCAGCGCGCGTGCACCGATCCCAGCGCAGTTGACCACCACATCGCCGGCGAGGTCGTCGAACGACTCGACACGTCCGATCTCGATCGTCCCTCCCGCTGAGCGATACCGGTCCACGAGGTAAGGCAGATAGTGGGTCATGTCGACCACGGTCATGTTCAACCAGAACCCGTACGGGAACCCGGCCGGCAGCTCGTCGGGTCTCGCCGATCGGTAGCCGGGCCATCCGTCGATACCGGGCGGTCGGGCGTCGCTCGAACGCGAGCCGAGTAGACAGCGCTCGATCCGCACGCCGGCGTCGACGGCACTGGCACGGATCGTGTCCATCTCGGCGACCGTCGCCCGTTCCCAGCCGGGAACTCGGTCCATCGGCTGTGCGAACGCCAGGCCGACCATGCCGGTCGCCGCCATCGACGACGTCGCTGCCGGCTCGTCCACGGTGACGGTGCGCACGTTGTGGCCGTGTTCGGCGAGCCGGATCCCGGTCGACAGTCCGATCACGCCGGCGCCCACGACGGTCACGGCGCTCATGCCGGCTCACCGCCGTAGCTGCCGAAGCTCCAGATGTTGCCCTCGAGGTCGCGGACGCTGAACCCGCGGCCGCCGTAGTCGTGTTCCACCAACGGCGACAACACCGCCGCACCGTGTGCGACTGCTCGATCGTGAACCGCATCCGGATCCTGCGTCACGACGTAGACCGACGCAACCCCGGTCGGGCGCTGCGAGAACACGTTGCCCGGCCGGTTCGCGGAGCCGAGCATCACGCCACCGCCTTCGGGCCACGTCAGTTGTGCATGCTCGACCACGGCGTCGTCGGTGTCGTTCGGGACGACGAGCGACTCGGTGAAACCGATCGCGTCGACCAGGAACCGGATCGCTGCGCGGGCGTCGGCATAGACGAGGGTTGGCCATACATGAGATACGGGGGCTGTGTCGTTGTCGTTCATGGGACGACTCTGACCGCGCAACGGGTCAGGTGTCTTGAACGAACGTGATCATCTCGTCGGCCATCCACGCAGTCGGGGAGCTGCCGGCGAACTCGTGGAGGTCGCGGGTCATGTGCGCCTGGTCCGCGTACCCGCACGCTGCTGCGACGCTTGCGAGCGAGGGACGGGTCGGCAGTCGCAGCATCCGCTGGGCACGCTCGAAGCGAACGACTCGCGACATCACCTTCGGCGACATCCCGAACGCCGTCGCGAACCGCCGCGACAGATGCGCGCGGCTCCACCCCACCGAATCGGCCAGCTCACCGATTTCGATCGCGCCGTGGCCTCGCACCAGCGCCGACCACGCGTGGGCAAGCTCTGGCGCCATTACATCGTCGGGCGACAACCTGCCGAGCAGCACCGCGTCGAGGATCGCCCAACGCGCTCGCCACGACCGCGCTCCGGTGAGCCGCTCGACCAACCCGGCCGCCACGTCTGGCACCACCGCGTCGAGATGGACCACTTGATGCGACAACAATCCCGCAGGCACCCCGAACAGCGCAGCAGCTCCCGCCGGCGTCACCGAGAGTTGCACTCCGTGCTGGCGGCCGTCGTGGCGGATCAACGCAGGACGCGCATGTAGCCCCGCCAGCAACGCCCAGTAGCGATCACGTTCGACGAAGCCACCGTCGACATCCACCGGATCGTCGAACGCCACGATGAACGTCAACGCCCGCGACGGCAACCCGACATGTACACCTGGCGAACTGCCACGGATCCGGTACCCGCTGTAGTCGCCGACGAACGGCCGCAGCCGTGGATGCGGAACCCCCACGACGAACTCGCTCACCACCTCCACCGGCCTGACGGTAGTGACGTGGGGAGCCCGCTGCTGACCAGCGTGGCGACGCGTCGAACCGGGCCGCGTTCATTCGGGTCGACGACCGCAAAGGACCAGACACCACCACTGGTTCAGTCGTCCGGGCCGAGCACTTCGGCTCGGCGGTCAACTCGTCCGAACCGCACAACCTGCTGGATATGCGGAGCACACGTCGTCCTCGGCGGCGCCGGCGGTCCCTTCACCTGGTCGAGAGCACCTCGATCGGTTCGACCGCCACGATTCCGTCGGCGATCGCCGCGAGCCGCGAATCGACCGTCACGAGCGCGTCCGCTTGGAGCTGGCAGACGGCGAGATATTCGGCATCGAGCGTGGTGGCCCACCCGCGTGCCACGGCGATGCGCCACGCGCGCGGTTCGACGCGACACCCGGTCACCGAGCAACCGCATCTTGAGCTCCGTCATCCGTTCGTGACGCCGAAGCGCCTCCTGTTCGTCGAGGATCCCGTTGCGGAATCGGACAGAGTACTCACCGGCGGATCAGCCAGTGATCCGTCGTCGGCGCGAGCGACGCCGGCCACCCGGGAGGTTCTTTACTTGGTGGCGGGGGCAGGTTTTGAACCTGCGACCTTCGGGTTATGAGCCGTCGCAAGGCCATATCGATCAGTGTCGATTGGTGTCGTTTCGTGCCATCTACCAGGACTTTCGCGGGCTTCTCGTGTCGATTGGTGTCGTTCGATTTCGGGCGCTGTGAGCTGGTCCGTTAGATAAACCGTTAGATACGTCTCACTTCTTGCGTTGTCTCAGGTTTTCTGAGACAGTCGACTTTCTGAATATCGATTATGGGTTCCGCGAGGAGGAGATTTCCATCGCAAGCAACGCTCGACCCTCCGAGACCACGACGCTTCGCATCGTCGAGGACGTGCTCGCGACGCAGCTGCCGCCGGAGTGGGCAACCCGCTTCGTGCGCGCTCCAGGGCGACCGTCTGGCCGCCGGCGCGACATCACCCTTCGCATCGAGCCGTGGGACGGCGTTGCTCGCGACTTGGACGTGGTCGTGAAGATGGCGCTCAGTCCGCTCGACGCGCTCAATCTGGTCGACACGTTGGATGATCCCGCCGGCTCGGTCGTCGTCGCTCCCTACCTCGGAGAACGGACCCGGGATGTTCTCGCCGGTTGTGGGGTCAGCTGCATCGATACCACCGGCAACATCAGGCTCCAGATGATCGAACCGCCGGTGTTCGTCAGCGCCCGCGGCGCTGATCGTGATCCATGGCCCGACAACCAACCGCTCAGGACGCTGCGCGGTCGAAGTACTGGCCGCGCCGTGCGAGCCATCGTCGACTTACGCCCTCCGTACGGAGTGCGCGAACTCGCCGCACGCGCCGAGGTGTCATCAGCCACCCTCGCCCGAGTGATCGACCTGCTCGCTCGTGAAGCGCTGCTCTCACGAGATGCCCGCGGACGCGTGACCGACGTCGACTGGGCCGCCTGCATCCGCCGGTGGAGCAAGGATCACACCTTCACGTCGTCGAACGTCGTGACCGAGCTCGTCGCGCCACGAGGACTCGAGGACATCACCGCCAAGCTGAAGAAGGCGAAGTGGCCCTACGCCATCACCGGTTCCATTGCCGCACAACCGCGCTCCCCCATCGCCCCAGTCCGTCAGGCGATGATCTACACCGACCACGTCGACACCGCAGTGCGCTTCCTCGACGCCCGCGAGACCGACCTCGGCGCCAACCTGCTCATCGCCGAGCCGTTCGATCCGGTCGTGTTCGATCGCACCGACACCGTTGATGGTCTCCGGCTCGTGGCACCGACGCAAGCCGCGTGCGACCTCCTGACCGGATCCGGTCGGATGCCTTCCGAAGGCGAGGAGCTGCTGAGCTGGATGAAGCTCAACGAGCGTTCGTGGCGATGTTGATCAGTCGTCGGTCTCGTCGTCGGTCTCGTCGTCGTAGAGCACCGGCTCGCCCGTGCGCATCGCTGTGACCACGTCGCGAATCATCATCGACCAGTTCATCCACCAGAACTTCTCGTCGTTGTCCAACTCCGCGCCCCATCCGCTCAACGTCTTCGCAACGGCCTCCTCGGCCGGCGACAGCTTGGTGAGATCAACGGACACGTCTTCAACGTATGGGAGCGTGGGACGGCAGCGAGCCTGGGTTTCGGATTCGGGTCAACCCCAGAAGATGCAGGTCGGATCGGCGTCGATCTCCTCCAGCAGGTCGGCCACGTGCGCGCTCGGTTCACATTCCCAGTAGCGCTGGAATCGTTCGTTGCGGTCGGCGTAGTACAGCGTCCATTCACCCGCCTGCTTCGAGTAGGTGAGCCGAGCAATGGGCTCCCTCGTCCACTCGGAACCCATCAGCTCACTCCACGGTGGTCGGCACTCGAGGATCGTGAGCCCACGCGGCGTCTCGTCCACCTCGACTCGCATGTCCTCGCGAAACTCGGTTGGCGTCTTGTCGTGCGCCCACCTGCGCACACGGTTGGCGTCCAGCTCGGGAACCATGTCGTCATCTTCGCATCGGCCGCTGGGCTGCGTCAGCCCAACTGCTCTGCCAGCCACGGGCATTATGCGCTATCCGATCGGGGACCTGACCTCAAACACTTCGCCGGCGATGCGGCGCAGGCGGCTGCGCCTCAGACTGCGATTACCGAGCGTCCGAGTTCCCAGTGCCAGATGTTGCCCACCACGCTGTGGCACAAGTACCCCCAGACCTCGGTCGAGTCGATTGATCGTCGAGGTCCGACTCTGGATCCGCACTCCACGTCACAGACGATCGTCTGGGTGCATGGTGGGGACTGTCAGAAATTTTGTGTGAGTGGCGTGGTCTGAGCGTCCGCGGCTGTGAGGGCTGGGACGGAAAGGATCACTCCTATGACTATGAACAGCAGTGAGGCTGGTGGCGGGCTGGTGCCGGTGGCACGTAGCGTGCCGG
>JBGSII010000164.1:0-7777 GCA_041742555.1 Ilumatobacteraceae bacterium | reverse complement strand
GTCGGAGCGCCGTTGAGCAGCAGCAGGCGCCGCACTCCCCCACGCATGATCCGCTGTTGCAGCTCGGGCGTCGTGACCACTCGAAGCGCCACGCTGTCGCCGACGTCGAGGAGCGCCGGGTACGCCTTCACGTCCATCGCCCGGTCGGTCGACTCGACGACCCGCGGGAGGTCGCCGAGGTCCCACGACACGATCCCGCGCCGCTCCTCGATCGGCGCGGCGGCCGCGATCGACTCGCGAACCGATCCCGCGAGCTGCGCCATGATCGTCGCGAGGTCGTCACCGACGGCGTGCACGGTGCCCTCGTCGTCGGACACCACGAAGTGCACCCGGAGGTGATCGGGCACCACCGACGGGACGAACGAAGCTGCGGTCACGTTGACGTGCCCCACGTCTCGCACCGCTCGAGCGAGCGCGTCGACGAGCGGACCGGCGGCAGGGTCGGCGGGCGCCAGGCGATCGAGCACGGCCTCGATGGTCTCGCCGAGCGGGATGAGTTGACGTCGGACATCCTTCGGCAGCGACTTCACGAGGGTGCTCACCAGGTCGGCTCGATGGCCCGGGATCTGCCAGTCGAAGCCGTCCACGCTCACTTGATTGAGGCCCGACAACGGGACGTGGACTGTGACGCCATCGAGCGGCTCGCCCGGCGCGAAGCGGTACGTGAGCGGCAGTTCGATCGCCGTCGCTCCGCGCTGCTGCACCCAGACATCGGGATAGTCGGCGAGACGAACCCCATGGCCGCGGCCACCGGCGACGAGATCGTCGCTCAGGTCGAGCAGCTCGGGGCGGCGTTGATGCTCGGCCTTCCACCACTTGTCGAAGTGGCGCACCGAGGTGACCTCGGCGCCGACTCGGTCGGCGTAGAAGTCGAAGAGCATCTCGTCGTCGACGAGTTCGAGCCGCCGGACCCGTGCCGCCATCCGTCTGAGGTGCTCGAGGAACTCGGCATTGCGGGCGAGGAACTTCTGGCGCCCGAGCCACGCCGCGTCGGCGACGTCGCGCTCGATCAGCGCCTTCGTGATGAACCACGCTCGCGCCTGTGCCGCGTCGACACGGTCGTAACCGATCGTGCGATCGCTGACGATCGGCAGGCCGTACAGGGTGACCTGCTCGGTGACGACGGCGCGACCACCCTTGGGGTCCCACCGCACGTTGCCGTACGAGCGCTTCACCAGATGCGCCCCGGCGCGCTCGGCCCACCTCGGTTCGATCTTCGCGACACGCCGGGCGTACAGCTGGTTCGTCTCCACGAGTTCGGCGGCCATCACCCACGACGGCGGTCGCCTGGTGAGCGCGGATCCGGGGGCGATCACGAAGCGCGACTGGCGTGCACCGACGAACTCGCGGGTCTCGCGGTCGCGCATCCCGATGTGCGAGAGCAGCCCGGCCAGGACGGCCTGGTGGATGTGGTCGGGGTGGCTCTCGTGCGTCGTGGGACGGATCTTCAGCTGGCCGGCGATGCGACGGAGCTGGCTGAACAGGTCCATCCATTCGCGCACGCGCAGGTAGTTGAGGTATTCCTTTCGGCACATCCGGCGGAACTGGTTGCCCGACAGCTCGCGCTGCTGCGCTCGCAAGTAGTCCCAGAGCGCCACGATCGACAGCAGGTCGGAGCCGTCGACCTTGAAGCGGTTGTGGAACTCGTTGGCCTGCTCACGCTTGTCCTGCGGCCGCTCCCGCGGGTCCTGGATCGACAGCGCCGACGCGATGACGAGCACCTCGCGCACACAGCCGAGCCGGTCGGCTTCGAGCACCATCCGCCCGAGACGCGGGTCGACCGGGAGGCGAGCCAGGTCGCGGCCGATCTTCGTCAGCTTCCGCGGCCCATCCTTCACGCCGTCGACCGGCGCCTGGATCGCAGCGAGTTCGTCGAGCAGGGCGTAGCCGTCACGGATGGCGTGGCGATCGGGGGGCTCGACGAACGGGAACTTCGCCACGTCACCGAGGCCGATCGCGGTCATCTGGAGGATGACCGAGGCCAGGTTCGTGCGCAGGATCTCCGGATCGGTGAACTCGGGGCGCGCCTCGAAGTCGTCCTCGCTGTACAGGCGGATACAAATGCCGGGAGCGACGCGCCCGCAGCGCCCGGCGCGCTGGTTCGCCGACGCCTGCGACACCGGTTCGATCGGCAGTCGCTGCACCTTGAGTCGGCGGCTGTATCGCGAGATGCGCGCCGTGCCGGCGTCGACGACGTACCGAACCCCTGGGACGGTCAGCGATGTCTCGGCCACATTGGTGGCGAGCACGATCCGCCGCCCCGGCCCACCCATCGGCGCTCGCTCGAAGATCTTGTGCTGCTCGACCGACGACAACCGCGCGTAGAGCGGGAGCACCTCGGTGGCGCGCAGGTTCATTTGGCGCAGGGCGTCCGCGGTGTCGTGGATCTCGCGCTCGCCCGACAGGAAGACGAGCACGTCGCCGGGACCCTCGAGCGACAGTTCCTCGACCGCGTCGACGATGCCCTGGACCTGATCGCGATCGGGCGTGTCCGACTCGTCGTCGACCAACGGCCGATACCGCAACTCGACCGGGAACGTCCGCCCGGTCACCTCGATCACCGGCGCCTGAACTGTCACACTGTGCCGGGTCAAACGTGACACTTCCGCTGTATCTGTCACGTTTGGCCCGGCACCGTATGACAGTTGGGCGAAGTGCTGGGCGAAGCGCTCGGTGTCGATCGTCGCGCTGGTGACGATCAGTTTCAGGTCGGGGCGCTGTGGGAGGAGTTGCCTGAGGTACCCGAGGATGAAGTCGATGTTGAGGCTGCGCTCGTGGGCTTCGTCGATGATCAGCGTGTCGTAGCGTCGCAGCATTCGGTCGCGCTGGATCTCGGCCAGCAGGATGCCGTCGGTCATCACCTTCACGAGCGTTGCGTCGCCCACCTGATCGGTGAAGCGCACGGTGTAGCCGACGTCGTCTCCGAGCTTCGAGCCGAGTTCGGACGCGACTCGTTCGGCGATCGTTCGGGCGGCGACGCGCCGCGGCTGGGTGTGCCCGATCATCCCGTCGACCCCACGGCCGGCTTCGAGACAGAGCTTCGGCAGCTGGGTGCTCTTGCCCGACCCCGTCTCGCCGGCGACGATCACGACCTGATGGTCGCGGATCGCGGCGAGGATCTCGTCGCGCCGTTCGGTGATCGGCAGCGTCTCGGGATACGTCAACCGCGCCTGGATCGCCCGGGCCGCCGAGGCTCGTGGATGTTCGGTCGTCGTGGTCATGGCCTACCCGCCCGCCAAGCCTCGCAGCTCCCCGAGCCCCTCCCACCCCAATTTCTCCGCCAGCGATGAGCGGAAGGACCGCATACGGCACCCTTCGCTCATCGCAACCCGTGTCAACGGGCGTGGCGAGTCGCGGAGCGGAGGGCAGCGGCGCCGATGCGGAGCATCTTGGTGTCGCCGAACGGGGTGCCGCCGACCTGGTTGAGGATCATCGCGACAGCGAGACCCGAGTCGGGGTCGCCCCACGCGCCCGAGCCACCGAACCCGAAGTGCCCGAACGCGTGCGGCAGGATGCCCTTCGTGGTCCCGACCACGTGGTAGCCGAGCCGCCACCGCATGTTGAACCCGACCCCCGCATCGCGACCGACCTTCTCGCCGCTGCGACCGTCGCCGCGAGCTCCGAGCGTGGTCTGGATCCGTGTCGCCTCGTGGACCGTGTCGGCCGACACCAACGGCGGGCCGTCGAAATCGCCGGGCGTCACGAGCGCGGCGTACATCCGAGCGAGCGAACGGGCGGTGAACACACCGTTCGCTGCCGGGATCTCGCCGTCGTGGATGTGCTCGGTGGTCGCCACGTCGAGCATGTCGTCGACCACCAACGCCTGATACATCGGCTGGAAGCCCTTGGCCTTCGCAAGCGTCTTGGTCATCGTGAACAGCCGTTCGACAGCCTTGGGATCGACGAGTTGCTCGGCGATGTCGCCCCGCACCGCCGGCGGAGCGCCGATGTACATGCCGCTGATTCCGAGCGGCGCGACGATCTCGCGTTGCAGCGCCTCGTTGACGGTCAGTCCGGTCACGCGTCGGATGACCTCGCCGACGAGCCAGCCGTAGGTGAGCGCGTGGTACGACGATCGGGTCCCGATGTCCCACTTCGGCTCGGCCTCGGCGAGCAGCTTCGTCATGTGTTCCCAGTTGATGAGATCCTCTGCCGACCCGGCGATTGCCCGCACGTCGTGGAGCGCCGCCTGGTGCGTCAGCAGGTGCCGCAGCGTGATCGTGTCCTTGCCGGCCGCCGCGAACTCGGCCCAGTAGGTGGCAACCGGGGCGTCGTAGTCGAGCAGCCCCTGGTCGACGAGACGCTGGACGATCGTCGCCACGACCCCCTTCGTGGTGGAGAAGCTCATCGACATCGTGTCGCGCAACCACGGGTCGCCGGCGGCGTTGCGGACGCCGGTCCAGGCGTCGACGACGAGCTCGCCATGGTGGTACACCGCCACGGCCATGCCGCCACGGGCGGACTTCTTCGACATGATCGACTGGACCTTCTCGGTCACCGGGGCGAAGTCGGGATGTACGAAACCTTCCATGCCTCCTTCCTATCTGGCCGCCGTCGCGAGACGTACGTGTCGACGGCAGCTCTGCGATGATTCCGGCGTGAGCATCGAGGCAGCCAGTCCGCCAGCTCGGCACCGATACCGGCGCGGCAGTGTGCTGCTCGACGGCGAACTCGTGCGTGCCGACGTCGTGGTCGACCGCGGCGTCATCGCCGAGGTCGTGAGGAACCCGACGGGCAGCGATCTCGATGATGGCGACATCGACTGCGAAGCGATGGTCATCGCGCCCGGCTTCATCGACCTCCAGTGCAACGGCGCCGGCGGCGTTGACATCACCAACGAACCGCACCGCATCATCGACGTCGCGGCCGAACTCCCTCGATTCGGCGTGACGGCATTCCTTCCAACGGTGGTGACCGCGCCACCCGCCACTCGAGCGGCTGCGATTGCGACCATGGCCGACCTGACCCAGCGACCGAAGCGAACCACCGTCGGACCAGGCGCCACGCCGCTGGGCCTCCACTTCGAGGGACCGATGATCTCGCGCGACCATCTCGGCGCACACGTCCCTCGATTCGCCGTCGATCCGGAGACGCTGCTCGACGAGATCGAGACCTGGGCGTCGTCGGGGGTCGTTTCCCTCGTGACACTGGCACCGGAACTCCGCCGTGCACTCGACGTCATCGAGACATTGGTCGCGGCCGGTGTGGTCGTGTCGGCCGGCCACACGGCAGTATCGCCGTCGGAGTTCGCGGGCGCCCGAGCGGCCGGGCTGTCGTACGTCACCCACCTGTTCAACGCGATGGCGCCGTTCGGTCACCGGTCGCCGGGTCCGATCGGAGCAGTGCTCGCCGATCCGTCGATCACGGTCGGGGTGATCTGTGACGGGATCCACGTCGACCGGGTGGCGGTCGCCATGGCGTGGCGGGCTCTCGGACCACAACGGATGTCGCTGGTCTCCGACGCCTCACCGGCTCTCGGCGCGCCCTACGGCCGCTTCAACATCGGCGGGTTCGAGGTGATCCACGACGAGACCGGCGTGCGGACGCTCGACGGCACGCTCGCCGGCAGCGCCCTGCCGCTCGATCTGGCGGTCAGGAACCTGATGGCGTTCAGTGGATGTTCGCTGGCCGACGCGCTCGCCACGGTCACGAGCACGCCGGCGAACCTGCTCGGCCTGCACGATCGCGGGGTGATCCGAGTCGGCGCCCGCGCCGACCTCACGATCATCGATCATGCGGGCGAACTCCACCGCACGATCGTCGGCGGCGACACTGCGTGGCGCCGAGCCGACACCGCATAACGTCGCCGCCGTGACCTACCCGTCGAAGGTGATGATCGTCTACATCTTCGCCCTCTTCATGACGGTCATCGACGGCACCATGGTGAACGTCGCTCTGCCGACGATGGCCGAAGAGTTCCGCGTACCGACCACCGACATCGAGTGGATCGCCATCGGCTACCTGCTCGCTCTGGCCGCCGTCATCCCGGCAGCCGGATGGCTCGGCGACCGGTTCGGCACGAAGCGGATCTTCGTCATCGCGCTCGTGATCTTCGTGACGATGTCGTTGCTGTGCGGTCTGTCGCAGACGCTGGGACAACTCGTCGTGTTCCGAGTGCTGCAGGGCATCGGCGCCGGCCTGCTCACCCCGATCGGTGGCGCCATGCTCTACCGCGCGTATTCGATGGAGGACCGCGCCAAAGCAGCGATCGGCGTGCTCAGCGTGACCGTCATCGCGCCCGCCGTGGGGCCGGTGCTCGGCGGACTGATCGTCGACCAGGCGTCCTGGCAGTGGATCTTCTTCATCAACGTCCCGATCGGCGTGCTGGCACTGGGCCTCTCGATCCGCTGGCTCCGCGAGACGATCCAACCCGACCCTGGCGGCTTCGACGCTCCCGGCTTCGTGCTCTCTACGGCGGCGGTGGCGCTCCTGCTCTACACCCTGTCGATCGGACCGGAGAAGGGCTGGTCGTCACCGACCACGCTCGCCTTCGGCATCGCCGGCGCCGCCTGCCTGATCGCGATGATCGTGGTGGAACTCCGCGTCGAGCATCCGATCATCGCACTGCGTCTCCTGCGCGACCACCTGTTCCGCACGATCAACATCGCGTCGTCGATGATCTATGCCGGGTTCTTCGGGATGATCTTCGTCCTCCCGCTGTACCTCCAGAGTCTTCGCGGATTCAGCGCCCTCGACAGCGGGCTCGCACAGTCACCGCAGGCGGTCGGGGTGTTCCTCGTGGCGAACCTGCTCGGCCGGCGCCTGTACCGGATCGTCGGGCCACGCCGCCTGATGGTGGTCGGGACGGCGGCGACATCGCTGATCACGTGCTGCTACGCACTCGCCGACCTGCACACACCGCTCTCACAGATCGCCGGGCTCTCGTTCCTCCGTGGCCTCGCCGTCGGGATGGTGTTCGTGTCGATCCAGACCGCCGCCTACGGCACCACGTCGGTCGCCGACACCGGTCGGGCGACATCGTTGTTCAACACGCAACGACAGATCGCGTACGCGTTCGGTGTCGCGCTGGCGGCGACGGTGATCGCCTCGCGGTTGACGTCGGTCGGCGGTGACACCGCCGCGGCCGCTGACCAACTCAGCGCCTACCAGGCCGGATTCCTCGCCGTCGGGCTGATCATGGCGCCGGCCGCGATCATCTCGTGGTTCATCGACGACGATGACGTGGCCGCCACCCGCGGTCTCGTTCCGGCAACGCCGCCGGTGCAACCTGCCCGGGCCTGACTCGACCCGAGCTACCCGTCGATCGTGAGGAGGTACTCCACGATCTGCTCCGCGACGACGGGGTCGTCGAACACCCGCACGTACTCGAAGCGCAGCGTGCCGGTGCCTGCGCCGACGGCGTCGAAGACGAACAGCTGCATCCCGGGTGCACCGACGAGGCTGCCGCCGGGCTCTTCGAACTCGCTGCTGACCAGCTCGAGCCCCTCAGGGAGCAGGCCCAGCTCCCAGCTGTAGCCGGTGGTCGGGTTCGCCTCGAGTGAGACCTCGAGTTGATCGCCGACATCGAGCGACACGTCGGACAGCGAATCGGATGCGTCGAGCGCCACGGTCGACACGCCTTCGTCACCGCACGCGACGAGTGGAGCGACAAGGAGCACCGCGAAAATCCATGTCCTCATGTCTCGATTCTGCACCTACGGGGCGCTCGGAGCCCATGGGCAATGGTCCTCCGAGCCGGCCGAGCGCCATCTGCGCCCCCAACGTCTCGGAAGCCGGGACCCAGCGGGCGCAGATCGTGCCTTCAGGTGGTGCGGCG
>JBGSII010000163.1:0-6156 GCA_041742555.1 Ilumatobacteraceae bacterium | reverse complement strand
ACCGCAGCGCCAGCCGCCCAACCCACATCGTCGCCGAAGGCGACCACAGCGCCCACCACACCAGTGCCGAGCGCGACGCCGAGGTTGTCGCTGAGCTGGAGCGACGAGGTCGCCGATCCGACCTCGCCTTCGGTGACGCTGCGAAAGGTGAGCTGCGCATGAGCTGAGTAGGAGAACCCCATGCCGAGCCCCGCGGCGACTCCGCCGACGTGGATCAACCCGACCGGGAGGGCGTCGACCAACGCGGTGACAGCAGCGAGGGCGACGCCCGGCGCGAGCACGAGATACCCGGCCCGGACGAACCACGCTTCCCCGGTCCGAGCGATGAATCGCTGCTGGATCCACGTTCCGGCTGTCCAGCTGACGGTCGTCAGGGTCACCGCGATGCTGGCCACCAGCGTCGAGTTGCCACGGCCACTCGTCACCGCGTACGGCACGAACGCGTCGAGGCCGAAGAAGACGAACGTGATCGCGCCCCGCGACGCGATCACCGCAGGAAGCCCCGGTGCGGCTCGCAGCGTTCCGGGAGGCGTCAGCCGACGCAGCGCTGGGAGGCCGATCACCACGCCGGCAACGACTGCGGGGACCAGGAGCAGCCGATCGAAGGTGAGCCCGGCCACGATGACTGCCGTGCCGACCGCCACTCGAACCGCTTCGACGAGCCGCCGTCGCCAGAACGACACCAGGACCGGCTGGCGGTCGCCGACCGGTCCGATCCGCATCATCGCCGGAACCACCAGCAAACCGGCGGCGAGCACCAACGGGAGCAGTCCGAGGAACACCCATCGCCAACCGACACCCTGCGCGATCCGTTCGGCGAGCACCGGTCCGACGAGTCCGGGCACCACCCATGCAGTCGACAGGATCGCGAACATCCTCGGCCGCTCCGCGACAGAGAAGGCCCGACCGATCGCCACGTACCCGATCGCGGGAACGACACCGGCACCAAAACCCTGCACGAAACGACCGACCACCAAGATGGGCATGCTCGGCGCCAGCCCGCCGATCACCAGCCCGACAGCGAAGAGCAGCAGACCGATCACGTAGGGGCGTCCGGCGCCGCGGCGGTCTGCCTGATCGCCGGCAAAGACGATGCCGATCATCGTGCCGAGGAAGAACGCGCTGGTGACCCAGCCGTACCAGGCGACCCCGCCGAGCTCGGCTTCGATGTCGGGAAGGATGGTGGTGACGGCCAGCGACTCGAACGCGACCAGTGTGACGACCGCGACGAGACCGACCTGGAGGCTTCGGCGACGGTCGCCGACCACGGGTTCGGAGTCGACGTCCGCGTTCACGCCGAGAGCGTACGACACGGTTTGCGAGACGGGTCTCCGGGAACCACGGCGTGGTGGCCGCAGACCCGGCTCGGCAACCTCCGGGGTGTCAGTCGGCCAGCAGGCCGTAGAAGATGAACTCGGTGCGCCGGTTCAGTGCGAGTGACGCAGCCGACTCGTCCGCTGCGAGCAAGTCCTGCTCACCGACCGCCCGGGCAGCCAGCCGTGAGGGTGACACACCTTGACTGACGAGATAGCGCACGACCGAGACTGCCCTCGCTTCGGACAGCGCATAGTTGGCAACCTCGTCGCCCACCTGGTCGGCATGCCCGACGACGGTGACCGTCAGATTCGGGAGCAGGTTCATCACACCGGCGACACGACCGAGCTGGGCGGCGTGCTCTGGCGTGATGTCGGCGCTGCCGGCGGGGAATCGAGGCGAGTTCATCTCGATGACGCGGGTGCCGATGTTGAGCGGCACGGAGGGATCGATCGTCCAGTTCGACTCGATCTGAGCCGTCGGATCGGTGCTGTTGGCGAGCGCGAGCGCTTCGAGTTGGGCCGCCTTCTCCTGGCTGGGGACCCACCCGGTGACTCGAATGACCGGGCCGTCGTAGATGGCGACGATCGGCTCGGGCGAACCGTCGGGCAGCGTCGGGTAGGCCGGCCCGGCAACGGTGGTGGTCGGCGCCTGGGTGGTCGTCGGCGCCTGGGTGGTCGTCGGGGCCTGGGTCGTGGTGGGTGCCTGTGTTGTGGGAGCTGCGACGGTGATCACGGGTGCCTCGGTGACGTCGGACGACGCAGCCGTCACGGCGTCACCGGCATCGCTTCCGCTCGACGAGTCGCCGCCGGTGCCGACGAGGACCCCAGCGGCCACACCACCGACGGCGAGTACGGCGAAGGCAGCGAACACGAGTGAGCGACGTGGCCGGTGACCTGACGGCAGAACCGATGCCGAATCGTCGACGTCGGTGTCCATCGTCGCGGCGGCAACGGGTGGACGGGGAGGAGGCGGTGGCGGCGGCGTCGACATCGACGGGGCAACAGCCCCAAGTGGTGGGAGCGACTGGTTGGCCGGGTCGTGATCGGTCATGAGGGAAACCTGCTGTCTCGTAGACGGCGGACTCCGCCGCGTGCACGCCGGAACCCGATGACAGTTCAGGTATCGGCAAGGATCCGACCGACTTGAGACGTTTGTCACGCAGCGTGGCGGGCGCCCAAGCCCTTCTGAGTGAAGCGCCGACCGACAGTCACGACCTGCGTGTGGGATTCGCACGCAAGATCGCGCGCGCCTGACCGGCACGACGCCCTGCTAGACCGAGGCCGTGGACATCGGCACGGCGATGGGGGCCGGATGGTCGTCAGGCATCAGCGTGTACGGCGTCGTGGCGCTGGTGGGTCTCGGTGGGCGCTTCGAGTGGATCGAGGCGCCCACATTCGTCGAGCAGTGGTGGGTGATCGGCGTGGCCGTCGTGATGTTCTTCGTGGAGTTCGCGATCGACAAGATCGCGCTGGTGGACTCGGCCTGGGACAGCGTGCACACACTGATCCGGCCCGCTGTTGGCGGGTACCTGATGAGCACGGCGACCGACACGCAGTTGTCGGTGCCGGCGCTGGCCGTGTCCGGGGTGTTGCTGGCGCTGAGCAGTCACAGCGCCAAGGCGTCGACACGGCTGGTCGTCAATGCGTCGCCCGAGCCGGCGTCGAATGTGGTGGTGAGCCTGGGCGAGGACGGCCTCGTCCTCGCCGTGATGGCGGTGGCGATGTCTCGTCCGGAGCTCGCCGTCGTGTTGGTGGCGCTGCTCACGATCGCCTCGCTCGTCCTCGCATTCGTGTTCTACCGAACCGCTCGCCGTGTCGGCCGACGGCTGCGCTCGGCGGTCGGCCGCAGTCCTCGGCGGGCTCGGCCCGACGACGACTTGTCCGCCTGATCTGATCCACAACATCGGGGTCGCACACCCCGGCAGGACTGGACATCGTCCTGCCGGATGTTCGGCACCGACGAACCGCCGTCACACGACTAGGTTGACGAGATGATCGTGAATCGACTCGACCTCGACGCGGCCGCGTTCGAGGCGTCCACCGGCTGGCAGATCAAGCCCGAGGGAGCCTGCAAGGGCGAGGTGTGTGTACCACTCGACCGCTCGATCGACGCCGGATTCGACCTGGTCGCCACGGCCGATCGGCTGGGAATGGCGATCGTGGCCGACGCCGAGGCCGGGGTGTGGTCGATCGGTCCGGCGAGCCTCGGCGGACGTTCGCTCACCACGGCCGAGGCGCCCGAACTGACCCTGCCCGACGTGCTCACCGGTGAGCAGGTCTCGCTGTCGTCGTTCCGCGGGCAGAAGGTGGCGATCGCCTCCTGGGCGCCCTATTGAGGCTGTCGCTTCGACCTGCCCGGGTGGCAGGCATTGCGCACCGAGGTCCACGGCCAAGGCGTCGAGATCATCACCGTCGGTCTCGAGATGGGTGGGGCCGACGTGCTCCGTCCGATCGTCGAGGCGGCCCGACCCGAGCATCCCTCGCTGGTCGACGCGACCCACCAGATGGACGCGCTGTTCGGCGTCACCAACATCCCGCAGGTCATCTGGATCGACGAGAACGGCATCATCGTGCGACCAGCCGAGGTCGGCTCGCCGGCGCCACAGCCCACCGACGACCCGTTCGCCAACTTCGTCTTCGAGTTGATGGCACGCGGCACCCCGCATCCCGAGTGGTACGGCGACCGCATCCGCGATTGGGCAGCCAACGGCGTCGACAGCGAATGGGTGCTGTCGCCCGACGAAGTGATCGCCGCGTCGCACCCCCGTTCCCGTGACGTGTCCGAGGCCGCTGCGCACTTCGCCCTCGCCCAACACTTCTGGCGCACTGATGGGTTTTCGCCGAAGGTGCTGCACCACTTCGAGCGCGCCCACACGCTGCAACCCGAGAACATCACCTACAAGCGACAGGCCTACTCCGCGTGGAGCTTCGCCAAGACGCCCGACGACGCAGCGAGGTTCGCGCAGTCGCCCAATCCCGGCGAGGAAGACCAGTGGCCGTTCGTGTCGGAATTCTTCGCCGATGCCAAGGAGTACATGGGCCTCGACCTCTCGGCGGGGTGACCTCGCCGGTCATCCGGTACGAACTCGATCGTTCGCGACATCACCGTTCTCGCCCCACGCCTGGACGGCTGCTCGTGGGATCAAGCAAAACCACCGCTGCCGTCGACTCGAGGCGGTTGGTCGCCGGCACGTTTGAGGTCGTCCGGCGGCTGTTGCATCTTGTCGAGGTTTCTCTGGCCCTTGATGTTCGCCCAGAAGAAGCCTGCGAAAGCGAGCACGCCGATGGCGATGAATCCCCACTCGAGCAGGTTGTCTGCCACGACTGGAAGGTATCACGTCGGCATCTCCTCTCGGGCTGGACCCGAGACGCGGTTCCGGCAGACCGGACGCAAACGCGATCACTGTCACCACTCAGCCGGTGAGTCGCTTGGTGGGATTCCCTGGCACGATCACTGGAGGTCGTCGAGGCGCGTCAGCCCGCTCCGGAACGCCAGCACGACGAGCTGAGCGCGGTCGCGGGCGTGAAGCTTGATCATCGCTCGGCTGACGTGCGTCTTCACGGTCAGCGGCGAGAGGTAGAGGGAGTCGGCGATCTCGTCGTTGGAGAGACCGCGGCCGACCAGGGCGACGACCTCGCGTTCGCGGCCTGTCAGCACGCTCACGGCGTCCTCGTCGACCGCGGCGTGCGGGGCGGCATCGGTCATCGACCCCAACAATGCGCGTGTGGCCTTCGGGGTGAGCAACGCGTCGCCTCCAGCGACGACCCGGATCGCGTCGAGGAGAACCCCGGGATCGACACCTTTGTCGAGGAAACCGCTCGCGCCGGCGCGCATCGCGTCCACGACGTACTCGTCGAGTTCGAAGGTGGTGAGCACGATGACGCGCACTCCGGCGAGATCCTCGTCGGCCGTGATCGCCCGCGTCGTCGCGATGCCGTCGCTGCCGGGCATGCGCACGTCCATCAGGACGACGTCGGCTCGGCTGTCACGGATCACCTCGAGCGCATTGGCGCCGTCGTCGCTCTCGCCGACCACTTCGAGGTCGGGCGCCGAGTCGACGATCGCTCTGAACCCGGCCCGGATCAATGCCTGGTCGTCGACCAACACCACCCGGATCGTCACGATCCCACCTCGCTGTCGACCGGCAGCCAGGCCTCCACCACGAACCGGTCGGCGACGGCAGCGATCGACAGCCGTCCGCCGGTGGCCGCTGCCCGCTCGCGCATGCCCACCAGGCCGAGCCCGGTACTGGTCTCGTCGACCACGCCGGTCGTGGCGTTCTCGAGCCTGATGGTCAGCCCGTCGTCGGCCCACACCGTGGCGAGTACGACCGAGCCGTCGCCGTGCTTGGCGGCGTTGGTGAGTCCCTCCTGCACGATCCGGTAGGCGGCGAGAGACGCCACCGACGACAACGGGCGCGGCGCACCACTGCGGTGCCAATCGACGTGGAGCCCTGTAGCGCGCATCACGTCGACGAGACGGTCGACGTCGTAGGCCGACGGCAGCGACGACATCGGCGCCCCGTCGTCGTGATCGTGTCGGAGTACCGAGAGCAGCTCGCGCAGCTCGTCGAGCACGGTCCGGCCGGCCTCACGCGCCGTCGCCAACGACGCCTCGGCCTGGTCGGGGTCGGTGCGCAGGAGGTGGAGCGCGGCACCGGTCTGCACGTTCATCACCGAGAGGTTGTGGGCGAGCAGGTCGTGCAGCTCGCTGGCGATCACCAGGCGCTCCTCCGACACCTGCCGACTCGCCTCCGCCTCCGCCGCCAGCACTGCCGCCTGCAGCTCGGCCTCCGCGCTCGCGGTATAGCGGCCCCACGACCGGATGGCATCGGCGATG
>JBGSII010000162.1:0-3285 GCA_041742555.1 Ilumatobacteraceae bacterium | reverse complement strand
GTCCGCCTGGCGCCGGGCCTGCTCGGCGCTGACGGAACCCGCCGCTACCTCGTGGCCTTCACGACCCCGGCCGAGGCACGTGGGCTGGGCGGCTTCATGGGGAACTGGGCGGTGCTCACCGCGAACTCCGACCGGATCCGGCTGGCGGAGTCCGGCAGGACGCGCGACCTGAACCTCGGTGGCACCAGACCCCGGTCCGTGTCCGGTCCGAGCGATTGGCTCGCGCAATGGGGGCGCTACGGGTTCACCAATGGTCCCGACGGCGCCACGACCCCGACGCCGTGGTCGACCGTGACGGTGTCACCGGTGTTCGCCTCGACGGCGCTGGTCATGCAGGAGCTGCTGCCGCAGAGCGGCGTGGCGCCGGTCGACGCCGTGTTCGTCATCGATCCGGAGGTGCTCCAAGCGCTGCTCGGCCTGACCGGGCCGATCTCGGTCGACGGGTCCGACGTCTTGCTCGACGAGTCGAACGTCCTGCAGTTCCTGCTCGTCGACCAGTACGAGATCGACGACAACGCCGATCGGATCGATCTGCTCGAGGAGGTGTCGAGAGCGACCATCGAGCAGGTGCTCGGCGGGGCCCTCCCGTCGCCGACCGTCGTCGCCGAGACGCTCGCCCCGTTGGCGGCACAGGGCCGCCTGCTCGGGTCGGCGGTGGACCCCGACGAGCAGGCGCTGTTCGAGGCGATCGGCCTGGCGAACACCCTTCCCGCGCTGGACGGGGGCGACGGCATCGCTGCGGTGTTCAACAACGCCGGGCCGAACAAGATCGACGTGTATCTCGAACGAGACCTGAGCTACACAGCGGTGGTCGACGAGGCCACCGGAGCCGTGACGTCCGAGCTGGTGCTCACGCTGACGAACACCGCGGATCCCGACGTGCTCCCCGACTCGGTGGTCCAGAACGCCACCGGCGACGCACGCGGCACGAATCGGACGCTGCTGTCGCTCTACTCGGCGCTGCCCCTGCGTCGGGTCACGGTCGAGGGGAAACGGATCTCGATGCGCACCGAGACCGAGCATGGGTGGATCGTCAACTCGGCGCAGCTCGGCATTCCTCCCGGCGGGTCGATCACGGTGGTGGCAACGTTCGCGGGAGCGTTGGACCTTCCGGCCGGCTACACGTTGGCGCTGCGCCCCCAGCCGATCGTGGTGCCCGAGCGCCAGACGATCGAGGTGACGAGCACGGACGCGACGGTGCTCCTCGACGAGTCCGCAGTGCGCGACCGGCCGGCCGTGTTGCTCCCTGACGGCGTCGTTCCCGGCGACTAGCGTGGGGGGCGGTGCCCCCACCGGCCGATCACCCTCCCTTGCGATCACGAGTGCTCAATCGAGCCAGACACCGGCTCCCGCTGGTGCATTTTGTCGTCGACAGCGCGCTGTGGTTGATCGCCATCCCCGCCGGCGTACTGCTTCGCTACGACTTCGACACCGGCCGCCTGTGGAGGCGCGAGATCGCCGTCGCGATGGTGGCGGCCGTCGTGCTCCAGGGCGTGTTCGGTGTGCTCTACGGTCTGTACCGGCGGCGCTGGCGGTACGGGAGCTTCGACGAGGTCCGCATCGTCGGGCTGACCGCACTGTCGGTCGGGTTGGTGATGACGGCGGTGTGGTGGGGGTCGTCCGACGACGTGATCCAGGCCGTGCCGAGGTCCGTGCCGTTGCTCGCGACGGCGATCAGCCTGCTCGGCCAGATCGCCGTCCGATCGATGTGGCGGCTCTACATCGAGCATCGCGACCGGCCAGAGGGAGACCACCTGCAGCGTGTGGTGATCGTCGGTGCCGGCGAGGCGGCCGAGCAGGTGCTGCGCACGCTGCGGACCTCCGCCGATGCCTCGTTCGTGCCCGTCGCGATGGTCGACGACGACCGGACGAAGCGCAACCTGCGCATGCTCGGTGTTCGCGTCGAGGGCCGCGTCGACGAGCTCGCCGAGGTCGCGCGGCGCCGTGATGCGACGTCGGTGTTGATCGCCGTGCCGAGCGCCGAGAGCCCGTTCATCCGCCGGGTCACGACGATGGCGGACCACGAGGGCCTCGAGGTCTTCGTGCTGCCGACGGTCGACAAGATGCTCGGCGGTGTGCACCTCACCGACATCCGCCCGGTGAACGAGGACGACCTCCTCGGTCGCCATCCCGCCGACATCGACCCCGTCGCAGTGGCCCAGTACATCGAGGGTCGTCGAGTGCTCGTCACCGGCGCCGGGGGCTCGATCGGCAGTGAGCTCTGCCGCCAACTGGTGAAGTTCGCGCCCGCGGAGCTGTTCATGCTCGATCGCGACGAGAGCGGGCTGCACGCCACGCAGCTCTCGATCGAGGGTCGCGCCATGCTCGACAATCCCGGTCTGGTCCTCGCCGACATCCGTGATGCCGACCGGATGGAGGAGGTGTTCAGCTGGTGTCGCCCCGATGTGGTGTTCCACGCTGCTGCGCTCAAGCACCTCCCGCTGCTCGAGATGCACCCGAGCGAGGGCTGGAAGACCAACGTGTGCGCCACCCAGGTGATCCTCGACGCCGCGCGCCGCCACGGTGTGACGCGCCTGGTCAACATCAGCACCGACAAGGCGGCCGACCCGACGAGCGTGCTCGGCTGGACCAAGCGGATCACCGAGCGCCTGACGGCTCACGCCTCACATATCGGACCCACCGAGTGTGTCTCGGTGAGGTTCGGCAACGTCCTCGGATCGAACGGATCCGTGCTGCGCTCGTTCGAGGCGCAGGCGGCCAACGGCGGCCCGATCACCGTGACGCATCCCGAGATCACCAGGTACTTCATGACCATCGCCGAGGCCGCCAAGCTGACGATCTACGCCGGTGCGATCGGTGCGCCGGGTGAGGTGCTGATCCTCGACATGGGCGACCCGGTGCGCATCCTCGACGTCGCCGAGCGCTTCGCCAACCTGCACGACCCTCCGATCGAGATCGTGTTCACCGGTCTGCGGCCGAACGAGAAGCTCCACGAGGACCTGATCGCCGCGTCCGAGCACGGTCAACGCACGGTGCATCCGTTGATCACCCACGTCGCCGTCGAGCCGCTGGCGCCGGCGGCCGTGATGCTCGAGGGCCGGATCCCGACGTTCGCCGAGATGCGGGCGATCGGGTCGGCCGGTGTTGCGGGCACGGTCGACGTGTGAGCGCAGACCAGCCGGCTGCGTCGAGCGGTCGGATCTTCCTCAGCTCGCCCGACGTGGGGGCATCGGAGCGGGCGGCGCTGCTGCGAGCGTTCGACAGTGGGTGGGTCGCCCCGGTCGGCCCCGAGCTCGATGCGTTCGAGGCGGAACTGGCCGAGTT
>JBGSII010000161.1:0-5663 GCA_041742555.1 Ilumatobacteraceae bacterium | reverse complement strand
CTCGCCCGAGAGCACGGCGGCGACGTCGGAAAGCTCGAGGTCTGACCAGGCGGGCGCGTGCAACGTGAGGCTCGGAGGCGGGAACGGAGCGTGCGCCGCCTGGGGCATGGGCAACGTGACGGCACACATCCCGGCGAGGTTCGTGAACGTGGTGAACCTGCCCAGACGGCTGTTCGTCGCGATCGGGTCGCGGTGGACGGCGTCGAGCGAGACATGCCATCCGATCGTCGGGAACGCGAGGGCGTCGATGGAGGCGAGGAGCTCGTCGACGCGTTGGCGCCGCGCCTCGACCCGAACCCGGGCACGATGGACGTCGACGGCCGAGAAGCGGCGGGCATCCGACACGATCCGCTCCACGACGGGATCGAGGTCGGATGCCCCGTTCGTCAGCAGCTCGTCGAGAACGACGAGCCGCTCACTGACCCAAGGTCCACCGTAGAGCTCGTCGCCGATCGCGAACAGGTCGGTCGGGTCGACGCAGACGAGTTCGTAGCCGGACGCGTCCAACAGCTCACAACTGCGCTCGTAGTCGATCTCGACACGGCGCGAGACGTCGAGGTCACGAAGTGTCGCCGAGTCGAGCACCCCGAGGCGGCGAATCGGTCCACGCAGCTGCGGTTGGGGTCGACGCGAGAACGGGTCAGTGGGGTCGTGGCCGGCCGCGAGTTCGACCGCGAGCCTGCCCGACTCCATCGACGTGCTGAACACGCTCACACAGTCGATCGACTGCACCGCCGGAACGACACCCGAACAGCTGAGCCAACCCGGCGTCGGTTTGAGTCCGAACAGCCCGCACATCGCAGCCGGCACACGTCCTGACCCAGCGGTGTCGGTTCCGAGCGCGAAGGTGGTGAGGCCGATCGCGACCGCGACAGCGGAGCCGGAGCTCGACCCGCCGGGCACGAGGCGGTCGTCGAACGGGTTGCGCGGCGTCCCGTACGGGCTTCGAGTGCCGACGAGTCCGGTTGCGAACTGGTCGAGGTTCGTCTTGAGCGTCGGCACGGCGCCGGCCTGGATGAGGCGATCGACCACCGTTGCCGACCGGTGCGGCGTCGATGCGAACGACGGACAGGCGGCCGTGGTCGGAACGCCGACCAGGTCGATGTTGTCCTTGACGGCGAACGTGGTGCCGCGGAGCGGAACCGCGTCGGCCGGTTGTGCATCGATGACTGCCGCGATCTCGGCCAGCCACCCATCGGGGACTCTCGCAGTCCAGATCGCCTGGTCGTCGCACTGCTCGATCGCGCGGAGCGACGCGGCGACCGCTTCGGACGCACTCATCCGAGCCCGAGGGCGCTCAGCATCGCCGACGACGAAGCGACCGCTCCGAAGACGCCGCCCTGCATGGTCACCATCTTCAACGATGCCTCGTAGTTGCCGACATCGGTCGCACCGGTGCAGTCTTCCAGCAGGAGACACTCGAACCCTCGGTCGTTGGCCTCGCGCATCGTCGTGTGGACACAGACGTCGGTGGTGATCCCCGTCAGGATGATGTCGGTGATGCCCTTGGTGCGCAGCACCAGTTCGAGATCGGTCGCATAGAAGCTCCCCTTCCCCGGCTTGTCGATGATCCGTTCACCCTCGATGGGTGCCACCTCGGGCACGATGTCCCACCCCGGCTCGCCGCGCACGAGGATCCGTCCACACGGACCCGCATCGCCGATGCCCGCACCGATGCGCTGCGATCGCCATCGCTTGTTAGCCGGAAGATCGGACAAGCCCGGCTCGTGACCCTCGCGCGTGTGAATCACGGTCATGCCGATCTCGCGAGCGGCCGCGAGGACTCGCATCGTCGGTTCGAGTCCCGAACGCGTGAGCGACAGGTCGTAGCCCATCGCGTCGACGTATCCACCGCGGCCGCAGAAGTCGGTCTGCCAGTCGATCAGCATGAGCGCGGTGCGCTCGGGAACGATCGGGCCGTCGAACGGCCAGGGGTACGGGTCGGCGTCGACGCTGTCGTAAGTGGTCACGAAGTCTCCTCGGGCTCGACGGCCATCGGGAGGGTGCGTGTCGGGATCGACGCCGTGGACGGGTGCCACGGTGTCGATCCCGACCACCGCCCGGGTTCAGCCGAGCGACCCCTCGACACCAGCGACGAACCACGGCTCGGAGAAGAACCCGTCGAGTTCCTCGTAGCTGGGCGTCACGCCGTCCGGGATGCGCTCGGTGCCGTCACGGTCGGCGAGCGGACCGGTGAACACCGAGAAGTCACCGATGCCGTCGCCGTCTTCGTCGACGAAGAACTTGTCGTACGTCTCGGTGATCAACGCCTGGGTCTCCTCGTCGACGGCGGGCCCGAACGGTGACGGGGCGAATGCCACGAACGGGGCGTCGACGTTGCGGAAGCCGAACCGGTAGTCGCCGTTGTACTCGCTCTCGACGAACTCGCCGGCGATCATCGTCTCGACGATGTCGGTGTACAGGTCGGTCCAGGCCCACTCCGAACCGGTGAGCCACCCTTCGGGGGCGAGCGCCGATGCGTCGTAGTGGTAGCCCACCGAGTACGCACCGGCGGCCTCGGCTGTCTCGATCACGGTCTTGGTGCAGTCCTGGTGCTGGGTGAGCACGTCGGCGCCCTGGTCGAGCAGCGTCTGCGATGCCTGCGCCTGCTTGCCCGGGTCGCACCAGCTCGCCGTCGCCACGGCGATCACCTTGGCGTCGGGATTCACGGTCTGGGCGCCGAGTGCGAAGGCGTTGATGTTCTCGAGGGTCTGTGGGATCGGGAAGGCGTAGACATAGCCGAGGGTGCCGCTCTCGGAGACGGTGCCAGCGGCGATGCCCGCCAGGTAGACGGGTTCGAACACCGACGAGAAGTAGGTGCCGAGATTGTCGAGCGGAGCGTCGAGCGACGACTCGAACTGGCCCTGGTGGACGACGCACACGTCGGGATGGTCGGCGGCGACCGCGACCGCCGCGTCGAAGTGGCCGTAGCTGGTCGCGAACAGAGCGGTCGCTCCCTGAGCGATCATGTCCTCCATCACGGGCACGGCGTCGTCGATCGTCTCGGGGACGTTCTCGGCGTTGATCACCTCGACGCCGACCGCTTCACCCATCTCCTGGGCCGCCTCGTACGCGGCCTGGTTGTAGCCGAAGTCGTCCTTCGACCCGACGTAGATGAACCCGACCTTGGTGGCACCGGTTCCACACGCGTCGCCGGACGCAGCGGCGGTGGTGCCCTCCGACGCGGCATCGTCGGCCGCTTCGCCCTCCGAAGTGACAGGCTCGCTGGAGGCGTCGTCGTCGCTTCCGCACGCGGCGAGGACGAGTCCGGCGGCGATCAGTACCGCCGCGGCTCGGGAGTGGTTTCGTTGCATTGGATCCTCCGTGTGAATGGTTGGTGGGGTTGGGGGGGTGAAGCGGTTGCGGTCGCGGACTAGACCCGCACGACCGAGGTGTCGAAGACCGTCGAGAGCGACTCGGGAGCGGCGAACTTGCGCCGACGGCTGAGCAGGCTGAGCACGATGATCACGACGGCATACGGCACCGCGGCGAGCAGGAAGATCGAGACGTCGGTGCCGCGGGCCTGGAGCTCGAGTTCCAACGCGACCGCTCCGGAGAACAGGTAGGCGCCGACGAGGATCCCCACAGGGTTCCACGCCGCGAAGATCACGAGTGCCACCGCGATGAAGCCGCGGCCGGCCACCATGTTCTCCGACCAGGTGCGAGCGAACGCGGTCGACAGCTGGGCGCCCCCGAGTCCGGCCAGCCCCCCGCCGACGGCAATGGCGATCCACCGGCTGACCCGGGCATCGACACCCATCGTGCCGAGCACGCCAGGACGCTCACCGGCCGCTCGGAGCTTCAGGCCGCTTCCGGAGCGGAACAGGAACCACCAGGCAGCGGGGACGAGGACGAACGACAGGTACGTCAGTGGGTCGTGATCGAAGAACACCGGCCCGAGAAACGGAATCGACGACAAGCCCGGGATCGCCCAGGTGTCGAACGGCTCGACGCCTTGTGACACGTACGACTGGCCGAACAACGCGGTCGCCCCCAACCCGAGGAACGTCACGGCGAGGCCGGTCGCGATCTGGTTGGCGCCTCGGACCAGGACGAGCAGTCCGTGGACGAGCGACAGTGCGATACCGGCGACGACGCCGGCCAGCGCACCGAGCCACGGGTTGCCGGTCTCGATGCCGACGGCGTAGGCCGCGAGCGCACCGACGAGCATCGACCCTTCACAACCGAGGTTGATCACCCCGGATCGTTCCGCGATGGTCTCACCGACGCCGGCGAACACGAGTGAGGTGCCGCCTCGCACGGCACCGATGGCAATGGCTTCGATCATGTGTTCCTCGCCCCGGGACGGACTCCCCAGCCCAGTACGGCGAGGAGCAGAATGGCCATCAGGATGTTCACGGCGGCGGCCGACAGGCCTTCGCTGATCTTGAGCCCGTTCCCACCGATCGCGATCGCAGCGAGCAGGAACGACGACACGATCGCCCGGATCGGAGACTGGCGGACCATCCACGCGGCCAGCACCGCGGTGAAGCCGTAGCCGACCATGATCCCTGGACGGAGGTTGGACTCGACGCCGCTGAGATGCAGCATCCCGGCCAGTCCGGCGATGGCGCCGCCGGCGGCGAGTGCGCCCATCGACAGCATCCCGGTCCGGAATCCGGCCCGGCGGGCGGCCTCGGGGTTGCCTCCGAGCACGCTCAACTGGAATCCCCATGCCGTGTACTTGAGAAAGGCCCAGACCCCGACGGCGACGAGCACGGCGATCGGCACGCCGATGTGGACTCGCCCGAACAGCACCGGAAGGGTCTCGACCTCGGTGAGCGCTCTGGTCCGGGGGAACCCGGTCGAACCCGGATCCTTCCACTGCTCGAACACCAACCAGCCGAGCAGCAGGGTGGCCAGGTAGTTCAGCAGCAGTGTCGAGATGGCTTCGTTGGTGCCCGCGACCAGCTTCAGCACACCGGCGATCGCTGCCCACGCCGCGGCGAACACCATCCCGGCGAGCGCCATCAGCACGAGCGTGACCGGGCGCGACATCGACTGATTCAGCGCATCGGCCGCCCACATCGCGCCGATCGCCCCCAACACGAGTTGGCCCTCGCCACCGATGTTGAAGAGTCCGGCGCGGGCGGGAAGGATGACGGCGAGCGCTCCCAGCAGGTACGGCACAGCCCGCACGAGCACGTCACCGAACGCCGTGCTGTCGCGGGTGACCGACTCCCACATCGCCCGGTACCCGTCGATCGGATTCGCTCCCTTGGCCACGAGGAGCAGGCCGAACACGACGAGCGAGGCGACGAGCACCAGCACCAGGCGGATCGCGGAGGTCGCCCAGTCCGGCATCTGGCGTTTTCCACCCGAGCCGCCGCGGTCCGACGCGACAGCGTCCTCGGCGTCGGCATCCGGCACCGGATCGACCACCTGTTGGCGCCCGTCGGCGTTCATGCCGCTCCCAACATGAGCTGGCCGATGCGATATCGATCGGTGGTGGCAGGGTCGACCGACGCGGCGACGTGGCCATCGTGCAGGACGACGATGCGGTCGCACACGGCGAGCAGCTCGTCGATGTCCTCGGAGATCATGAGGACGCCGGTTCCCGACTCGCACCGTTGACGCACCAGGTCGAGTCCCGTGCGCACCGTGGCGATGTCGAGCCCGCGGCTGGGGTAGGCCAGCACGAGCAGTCCGGCCTTGGCCGCGAG
>JBGSII010000160.1:0-5099 GCA_041742555.1 Ilumatobacteraceae bacterium | reverse complement strand
CCCGACTTGTTGTTGCCGTGCAGCGTGCAGGCGCTCGCCGGCACGCCGGCCGCGAGCGCGACGTGCAGTTCACCGCCGGTGGCGACGTCGAGGAGCAAGCCTTCGTCGTACGCCAACTTCGCCATCGCCCGGCACAGGAACGCCTTGGTGGCGTAGATCACCCGCTCGGCCCCGAACGCGGCGACCGCCTCACGACAGCGCGCCCGCAGATGCGCTTCGTCGTACACGAACAGCGGAGTGCCGTAGTCCTCCGCCAGCGCCTCGATCGACACACCACCGATCTCGAGCCACCCGTCGTGTCCGACCCCCGCCGTGTCGGGCAACAACCGCCGAGCGATCGCGCCCGCGCTCACCGCCACCCCCCGCCAACCACGTTTGCGTGCAGGTTCGGCTGACCCGGCCCATCCGAAACGCAACGCAAACGGGGTGGGGTCGTGGTGGCGTTCACATCTGCTCCGGGGCGTGGATGCCGAGCAGGCCGAGCGCGTGCTGCAACGTACGCGCCGTGAGGTCGGCGAGCGCGAGGCGACTCGAGCGCAGCGGCTCGTCGGCCTTGAGAACCGGACAGTGCTCGTAGAACGCCGTGAAGTCGGTCGCGAGCTCGTACACGTAGGTGCACAGCTTGTGCGGGCTGTACGTCTCGAGCGTCGTGTCGATCGCTGTCGGATAGGCGAGCAGTCGCAGCGCCAACGCCCGTTCCTGCGGCGTGCCCACCTCGATGTCGACGCCGCGCACCGAGGCGCGATCGATTCCGGCGCGCCGGAAGATCGAGCAGATCCGGGCGTGTGCGTACTGCAGGTACGGACCCGTGTTGCCGTCGAACGACAACATCCGATCCCAGTCGAACACGTAATCCTTGATCCGGTCCGTGGAGAGCTCGGCGTACTTCACGGCGCCGATGCCGATCATGTGGACGGTTTCCGCGCGCTGTTCCGCGCTGAGATCAGGGTCCTTCTCGTCGATGGCGACCGCAGCGCGTTCGAGTGCCTCATCGAGCAGTTCGACGAACTTCATCGGCTCCCCCGACCGGCTGCGCAGGCGCTTGCGGTCGGTCCCGAGCACGATGCCGAACGCGACGTGCACCGCCTCGCGCGGCGGCGCCAGCCAGCCCGCCATCTCGGCGACGGCGAACACCATCTGGAAGTGCTGCTGCTGACCTGCATCCACGACGTAGAGGATCAGGTCGGCACCGAGTCGTTCGACCCGGTCGATCACGCACGCGAGGTCGCTGGTCGCGTAGTTGAAGCCGCCGGCACCCTTCTGCACGATCAGCGGCAGCGGGTCGCCGTCGCGGTTGGTGAACCCGGGCGGGAACACCACGTCGGCGCCGTCGGATTCGGTGAGGAGTTCCAGTGCCCGGAGGCGCTCGATCACCTCGGGCATGAGCGGCTGGTAGGTGCTCTCGCCGGCGAGGTCGTCGTCGCCCAGGTGCACGCCGAGCATCTCGTAGACCGTGTTGAAGTGCTTGGTCGACAGCTCGACGAGCAACCCCCACAACCGTTGCGTCTCGGCGTCGCCACCCTGCAGCAGCACGACTCGCTGACGGGCCCGGTCCTGGAAGTCCTCGGACGCGTCGAACGCCGCTCGGGCCTCCTTGTAGAAGCCGTCGAGGTCGCCGAGTGAGAGGTGTTCGGCGGCACGCTCCTCGCCCAGGTCGACGAGGTGCTCGATCAGCATCCCGAACGGCGTCCCCCAGTCGCCGATGTGGTTCTCGCGGATGACGCGGTGGCCGAGGAAGTCGAGCATGCGCACCAGGGCATCGCCGATGAGCGTGGTGCGCAGATGACCGACGTGCATCTCCTTGGCCACGTTCGGCGCTGAGTAGTCGACGACCACCGTCTTGACCTCGTTGGCGGACGCGACCCCGAGCCGACCGTCGCCGGACACCTCGGCGAGATGGGCCGCGAGAAACTCCGGCGAGAACGTCACGTTCACGAATCCCGGTCCCGCCACCTCGAGCACGCTCGCCACGCCGTCGAGAGCGCCCGACTCGAGGACCTGCTGTGCCAGCTCACGCGGGTTCGCACCGATCCGTTTGGCGAGGGGCAGCACGCCGTTGATCTGGGCGTCGGCACGATCCGACGGCCGGACGGTCGGATCGGCAGGCTCGCCGCCGTTCAACCCGGCGAACACCGGCGCGAGCAGGTTGGTGATCGTGGCGATGGGGTCCGACATGGTCGGCCCAGTCTGCCCGATACGGGGCAAGGACTCACACGACGTTCGCAACCAGGGCCTTCGTGCCCTTGTGAACGCAAGCGGTCTGCCTCACGATGGTCTCGGGGACACAACAGATTGGAGACCTCATGACTGCAACATTGGTACGGATGGACGAACGGCTCAGCACCGACGGCCAGACGAAGGGGATGTGGGCATGGACCGTGCTCCGGATCCTCCTCGGCTGGTCGTTCCTGTGGGCGTTCCTGGACAAGATGTTCGGATTGGGATTCTCGACGTGCCGTGGGTTCGGGCCGGAGGGAACCGCAGCATCGAGCATCGATTTCTTCTGCGATGCAGCGATGATCAACGGCGGGTCGCCGACGTACGGCTTGCTGGAGTTCGGCACGCAGGGGAGCCACACGGGGGGCCTGTTCCGCTGGATGGCGTCGTCGAGCGCGACCACCATCGGCTGGGCCGATGTCCTGTTCATGCTGGCCCTCTTGCTCGGCGGAGTGGCCCTGATGCTGGGTGTCGGAACCCGGATCGCCGCGATCGGGAGCGCGATCCTGATGTTCTTCATGTTCCTCGCCCTGGACGTCTGGCCCGACAACAACCCGATCAACAGCAGCCACTCGATCGAGATGGTGGTCTACCTCGGCATCGCCACCGTGGGACCCGGCACGTTCTCGCTGCAGAACTGGATGGTGCGAACCTTCCCGTTCATGAGTTGGGCGAAATAGCCACGACAGGTTGAAGACCGGCGATCTCGGTGCGCTGCGTCCCGGCTTCCGGGACGCACGCCACCGAGATCGCCGCGTCATCACACGTGCGCCCTCGGCAGGATTCGAACCTGCGCACACGGCTCCGGAGGCCGATGCTCTATCCCCTGAGCTACGAGGGCAGGGGCCTCGCAGGCTAGCGCTCAGACCCGAGATCTTGCAGACCTCCACCGATGCGGCCGATGTGCGGCGGCAACGGCTCCGCCCGGCACGTCGTCTGCAACACTGACCCGCCATGACCGAACTCAGCTCGATCACCTTCCCGAACGGCTTCCTCTGGGGCGCCGCGACCGCCAGCTATCAGATCGAGGGCGCGGCCCACGAGGGCGGCCGAGGCGACAGTGTGTGGGACGTCTTCTCGCACACCGAGGGAAAGGTCGCGAACGGCCACACCGGCGACGTCGCATGCGACCACTTCCACCGGCTCGCCGACGACGTCGCCATCATGGCCGACCTCGGCCTGCAGGCCTATCGGTTCTCGATCTCGTGGTCGCGGGTCATTCCGCAGGGGCGAGGCACCGTCAACCGGGAGGGCCTCGACTTCTACGACCGCTTGGTCGATCTTCTGCTCGCCCGCGACATCATCCCGTGCCCGACGTTGTTCCACTGGGATCTTCCCCAGGGCCTCGAAGAGCTCGGCGGCTTCCGCAGCCGCGACACCGTGGGCTGGTTCGGCGACTACGCCGAACTCATGGTGCGCCAGCTCGGCGATCGCGTCCGCATGTGGTCGACGTTCAACGAACCGTGGTGCTACGCCTACCTCGGCCACGCCGCCGGGCACCATGCGCCGGGACTCACCGATCCCCACGCCGCCGTCACCGTCGCCCACCATCAGCTGCTCGCCCACGGACTCGCGCTCCAGGCAATGCGCGCGGAGCGCGACGACCTCCAGCTCGGGATCGTGGTCAACCCGTCGAACATCCGCAGCGACGCCCGCCGACCCGCTCCACTGGACGAGCTCCACCTGATCGATGCCATGCACAACCGCTGGTGGTTCGACGCCACGCTTCGCGGCGAGTACCCACCCGAGCTCCTCGCCTCCTTCGGACGCCTGGCCGACGCGATCCAGCCCGGCGATCTCGAGACGATCGCACAACCGCTCGACTGGATCGGCATCAACTACTACTTCGATGTCTTCATCCGTGGCACCGAACCCGGTGAACGGCCCGATCGCATCGTGGTGTATCCGACCGTCGAGAGGGTTGCCGAACCCGACACCCCAGAGATCCACACCGACATGGGTTGGCCGATCACACCCGAGGGATTCACCGAACTGCTGGTCCGACTGCACACCGACTATCCCGACCTGCCGCCGGTGTACATCACCGAGAACGGTTGCGCCTACGACGACCCGGTCGTCGACGGCCGGTGCCACGACACACGGCGCATCGACTACCTCGACGCGCACCTTCGGGCCGTCGAGGAGGCGATCGATGCGGGCGTCGACGTTCGTGGCTACTTCCAGTGGTCCCTGCTCGACAACTTCGAATGGGCGTTCGGGTTCGACAAACGCTTCGGGCTCGTCCACGTCGATTTCGACACGCTCGAGCGCACGCCTCGCGACAGTGCCGATTGGTACCGAGAGGTGATCCGGCGAAACGGGCTCGACCCTCGATGAGCCTGCAGGCCGCGGCCGCTCAGTAGGCGGATCGGCTCTCGACGTCAGGGCCACCGCCGACCACGGCGAGCAGCGCGTCGAGCAGACCGCTGGCGCCGAAGCGGAATGTCGCCGGGGTCGCCCAACCCTCGCCCATCACCGACTCGGCGAGACCGATGTAGGCCATCGCCTCGTCGAAGGTGCGGATTCCGCCCGACGGCTTGAGCCCGATCGTGCGATCCGCGGCGGCGATCTCCGCCAGCATCGCGGCGGCTGCGTCGAGACTCGCTCCGGCGGGGATCTTGCCGGTCGAGGTCTTCACGAAGTCGGCGCCCGCAGCGATCGCCAACCGCGCCGCCGCCGAGATCGACTGGGTGTCCGGGAACGCTCCCGTCTCCAGGATCACCTTCACGATGGCCGGCGCGTCGACCAGTTCGGCGAGGGCCCGGACCATCGTCGCGGAGCGCTCCTCGTCGCCGGACAGGAACGCTCGATACGGCAGCACGACGTCGATGTCATCGGCGCCGTCGCGCAGCGCGGCCACCGTCGCCGTGACCACGGCCTCG
>JBGSII010000159.1:0-2739 GCA_041742555.1 Ilumatobacteraceae bacterium | reverse complement strand
GGAGTCCGGGATCGGCGTGATCCAGGCCTCGGCGGGGCGCACGTCGGCGAGATGCGCCGGATCTGGCGTTCGCGCGGGGCCGAGGTCGACGGGTTGCGCCCGGCGCTGTGGGCTGCGACCCATGTCGATGCAGATGTTGGTGGCGATCCGATACAGCCAGGTCCTGACGCTGGACCGGCCCTCGAAGCGTTCGGCGGCCTGCCACGCACGCAGCATCGTCTCCTGCACGGCGTCCTCGGCCTCGGACGCCGAGGCGAGCATCCGGTAGCAGTGCGCAGTCAGCTCGCGGCGGTAGGTCTCGAACTCCCCGATCGCAGGGACCGACTCGGTCATCGCCATGCCGGTCATCGTAGGTCTCCTCCGGGCCGGTGCGGATCGGGTCGCCCTGCCGCGTCGGCGGGGCAGCGCAACAGGACGTCGGCCACTCCGGCGAGCTCGAACAGGGCGCACAGTTCAGCGTCGGCGCCGACCAGGTGTGCTCGACACCCGAGCTTCCTCGCCGCCGCGGCGAGCCGGCACAGTTCGTCGACTGCGACGAGGTCGGGCGCCGTCACGAATCCAGATCGCCGTCGGCCGCAGCGCGTATCGCCGCAACGTCGATCTTCGTCATCGACAGCATCGCCGTGAACGCCCGCTCCGCTCGGGCCGGATCGGGATCGGCCATCAGGCCGCCGAGTTCGTCGGGGCATACCTGCCACGAGAGCCCGTATCGATCCTTCAGCCAGCCACACATCGACGTCTCGCCGCCGGCGGACAGCGCGTCCCAGTAGTGGTCGACCTCCCTCTGATCAGCGCAGTCGATGAGCAGCGACACCGCTTCGGTGAAGCGGAACTGAGGTCCACCGTTGATGGCCGTGAACGGTTCACCGTCGAGATGGAAGTCGACGGTGACCACGGTCCCGGCCGGCCCGGGACCAGCGTCGGTGTAGTGAGCGACGCGAGTGATCGCCGAGTTCGGGAAGATCGAGCAGTAGTACTCGGCGGCCTCGAGGGCCTCGGTGTCGAACCAGAGGTTCGTGATGATCCGGGGCATCGCTCAGGCCGCTGGGTCGGGTGCGACGTTGACCATCCAGGTGACCCCGAAGCGGTCGACGCACGCTCCGAACAGCGGCGACCAGAACGTCTCCTCCAGCGCCATGTCGATCGAGCCGCCCTCCGACAGGCCCTCGAAGATGCGTCGTCCTTCCTCCATGTCGTCGAGGGTGAGGTTGACGGCCGCGCCCTTCACGCCGGAGCCGTCACCCGTCGGGTCGTCCGATGCCATCAGCAACGCGCCGTCCGAGAGTGTCAGCGCGGCGTGGATCACGAAGTCGGCCGGAGCCTCGAACGGCATCTCCTCCGTCGGGGGCAGATCGGCTGCGGTCATGATCTCGAGGTTGCCGCCCAGGATCTCCTGATAGCGGGTCATCGCCTCGCGAGTGGTGTTCGTGAAGTACAGATACGGATGCAGGGACATGTGGTCTCCAGGATGTCGGGCGACGGGTACTGGAGATGGAGACGGAACGAGTGGCGATGAATCATCGCTCGTTCAGGCGAGCAGGCTGCGCAACATCCAGGCGGTCTTCTCGTGGACCTGCAGCCGTTGGGTGAGCAGGTCCGCGGTCGCCTCGTCGTGCGCCTGTTCCACGGCGGGGAAGACGGATCGGGCGGTCCTGGCGACGGTCTCCTGGCCCTTCACGAGGCGGCGGATCATCTCGGTCGCGTCGGGTCGGTCGTCGTCCTCGTCGACGCTCGTCAGCGAGGCGAACTCGCCGTAGCTCCCCGGAGCGGGAGCTCCGAGCGCCCTGATCCGCTCGGCGATCAGATCGACCGCCAGGGCCAGTTCGTTGTACTGCGTCTCGAACATGAGATGCAGCGTCTGGAACATGGGCCCGGTGACGTTCCAGTGGTAGTTGTGCGTCTTGAGGTAGAGGGTGTAGCTGTCGGCGAGGAGCCGCGACAGGCCGTCGGTGATGGCCTGTCGATCGGCTTCGTCGATTCCGATGTCGATGGTGAGGTCGGTCATGTTCACTCCTTCGGTCGAGTGGATGGTGGTGCTGTCCGGTCGGACGGCACCACCATCCACGTCGGGTGTTTCGGTCAGCCGAGGTCGAAGCGGTCGGCGTTCATCACCTTGGTCCAGGCCGCCACGAAGTCGCGGACGAACTTGCCGTGATTGTCGTCCTGGGCGTAGACCTCGGCGTACGAGCGCAGCACCGAGTTCGACCCGAAGACGAGGTCGACCCGGGTGGCCGTCCACTTCACGTCACCCGTGGCCCGATCGCACACCTCGAAGGTGCCGTCGTTGCCGGGCTTCCAGGAGTAGCTCATGTCGGTGAGGTTGACGAAGAAGTCGGTGGTGAGGGCTCCGACCCGGTCGGTGAACACACCGTGGCCGGTGCCACCGTGGTTCGTTCCGATCACTCGGAGGCCACCGATCAGCACGGTCATCTCCGGCGCGGTGAGGCCCATCAACTGCGTCCGATCGAGCAGGAGTTCTTCGGGGGTGACCGCGTAGTCCTGCTGCTGCCAGTTGCGGTAGCCGTCGTGGATCGGCTCGAGCGGTGCAAACGAGTCGACGTCGGTCTGTTCCTGGGTCGCATCGCCGCGCCCCGGAGCGAAGGGCACGGTCACATCGACACCCGCCGCCTTCGCGGCCTGTTCGATGCCGACGTTGCCGGCCAGCACGATGACGTCGGCCACGCTCGCACCGGTCTCGGCTGCGATCGGCTCGAGCACGGCGAGCACCTTGGCGAGGCG
>JBGSII010000158.1:0-5801 GCA_041742555.1 Ilumatobacteraceae bacterium | reverse complement strand
CGGCCCGGCGCGCTACAAGCGTCCGCACGAGTTCTCGGGCGGACAGTGCCAGCGCATCTCGATCGCCCGGGCGCTGGTGACCGGGCCGGAACTGATCATCTGCGACGAGCCGGTGTCGGCGCTCGACGTGTCGATCCAGGCCCAGATCCTCAACCTGCTCGAGGATCTCAAGGCCGAGTACGGGCTGACGCTGGTCTTCATCGCCCACGACCTCGCCGTCGTCAAGAACATCAGCGACCGGGTCGCGGTGATGTACCTCGGCAAGATGTGCGAGATCTCCGAAGCCGACGAGCTGTACGCGCACCCCGCGCACCCCTACACCGAGCTGTTGCTCGGATCGAGCCCCGTTCCCGACCCGTCGGTGAACGTCGACGACATCCGGGTGATCGAAGGCGAGTTGCCGTCGCCGATCAACCCACCCTCGGGGTGCCGGTTCCGTACCAGGTGTCCGTTCGCCGACGAGGTGTGTGCCGCCGAGGAGCCGCAGCTTCGCAGGGTCGGCGAGGATCACTTCGTGGCATGCCATCACCCGTTGGTCGAGCCGTGGCCCGACGAGGCGGTCGCCGCGACGTCAGTGGCGGTGGGGTCCCGACCAGAAGGTGACAGTCCGACTGTGTGACATCGGTCATGTGTGGTAGAAAAGTCGATGCGTTCGTGCGGAGGGGAGTCACCGGCACGAACAGGGGGACCCGGTGGAGAATCCGGCGACCCGGCATCGTGTTCGACTCCGGAACAACCACAACGACAAACAACGAGATGGGGGATACATGCGACAGCGACGGGTACTGACAGCACTCGCGATTCCATTGGTGCTGGCCTTCGTGGCGGCGTCGTGCGGGAGCGATGACAGCTCCTCGGACGACACGTCCGCACCGGACGCCACCGAGGCGACCGACGAGGGCGAGACCGAGACGACGACTGCCGAGGCCGAGGGCGACGTCGACACGAGCATCGTCGAGCAGACCGCCGAGGCCGTCTACGGCGGCACGGTGATCATGGGTCTCGAGGCCGAGGCAACCGGCCTTCGCGGATGGGAGGATGGCTGTGCCACTGGCTGTTACAACATCATGCGGACGATCTACGACACCTTCATGGAGTCGCTCGCCGAAGGTGGCTACGGCCCGTACCTCGCCGAGAGCTTGGAGCCGAACGAGGACTTCACCGTCTGGACCATGACCCTTCGCCCCGACGTGACGTTCCACAACGGCACGCCGCTGACCGCGCAGTTGGTCGCCGACATGTTCCCGATCCAGCAGACCGGTGCACAGAGCTCCGGCGCGATCTCATCGTCGGGTCTCGCCGGCGTCGCGGCGATCGACGACCTCACGGTCGAGTACACGCTGAGCAAGCCGAACTCGGCGTTCGCCGCGTTCCTCGCCGGTGCGCCGCTCGGCATGCCGTTCGATCCGGTGGCCGCCGCTGCCGACTCTGCCGGCTACAGCCAGAACCCGATCGGGACCGGACCGTTCGTGATGAAGTCGCGTGACATCGACAACGCGACCATCGTCGAGCGCAACCCCGACTACTGGCGCACCGATGCCGACGGCAACCAGCTGCCGTACCTCGACTCGATCGAGTTCCGCCCGATCCCCGACGAGGGCACGCGTCTCGACGCACTGCTGTCGGGAACCGTCACGGCGATGCAGTCGCTGCGTCAGGGCACGATCCGCGACGCTCGCGCCGAGTCCGGCATCGAGCTGATCGAGTTCCAGGGCAACACCACCGGTGGTGGCATGTACAACACCCTCGAGCCGCCGCTCGACGACGTGCGGGTCCGCCGAGGGCTGAGCGCTATGAACAACCAGGAAGCGGTCATCGAGGCACTCGGCGGCACGGGTATCTCGCTGCCGACCACGCAGTGGTTCTCGCAGGACAGCCCGTACTGGACCCAGGAAGCTGCCGACACCTACGTGCAGTTCGACTTCGACGCCGGCAAGGCGTCGCTGCAGGAGTACATCGACGACCCCGCCCGCTCGGACGGCAAGGCAGCCGGCGACAAGATCGACGTCGAGCTGTCGTGCCCGCCCGACCCGACCCTGATCGCCGCGATGCAGGTCATCGAGCAGGTGTGGGCCGGATCCGAACAGGTCAACGTCACCCTGACCCAGTTCGACCAGGCAACCCACATCAACAATGCCCTCACCGACGCCCACAAGGCGCACTGCTGGCGCTGGGGATCCGAGGCCGACCCGGCCGGGGCCATCGACCCGTTCGTGGCACCGTCCGCCGACTCGGTCGGCAACCTGGTGAACTACGACGACCCGGAGATGCAGGGCTGGGCCGCCGAAGCCAGCGCGACCGACGACTTCGAGACCCGCAAGGAGCTGTACTCGAAGATCATGGTCCGCATCAACGAGCAGGCGCTGCTGTGGTACTCGGGCGGCACCGCCAACATGGTGGCCGTCGAACCCGGGATCACGGGCATCAACAACTGGACGCTGCCGGACGGCTCGCTGGGCATCGGGATCCCCGACGCCCAGGTCCGCTGGCAGGAGGTGTTCATCTCGGAGTGATCCGACGCTGACCCAGTAACGACACGGACCCCGGGGAGAAGTAGCAACCATCATGATCAAGACCATCGCATTCATCCTGTTGCGATTGGTCGCCACACTGTTGGCGATCACGTTCTTGACCTTCCTGATGGTGGCGCTGCTCCCCGGGGACCCCGTGGACACCATCCTCGGGAGCTCGGGTGAGCGGACCGAGGAGCAAGTGGAACAGATCCGCGACGACCTGAACCTCGACGACCCCTTCCTCGTCCGCTACTTCGCCTGGCTCGGTGCCGCGGTCACCGGCGATCTCGGCGAGTCCTACATCACCGACCAGCCCGTGTCGGACACGATCCGCCAACGGGTCCCCGTCACGGCCCAGCTCGCGTTCATGGCGATCGGCATCGCCGTGCTGGTCGCCGTCCCGCTCGGCGTCCTCGGGGCGTACAAGCAGTCGAAGTGGCAGGACAGCACGACCTCTGCGTTCGCGCAGGTGGCGCTGTCGATCCCGAACTTCATCGTCGGCATCTTCCTGATCTGGCTGTTCGCCGTGCGATGGAACCTGCTTCCCGCGTCGAACTGGAATCGACTCAGCGACGGCGTCGCCGACAACTTGAAGACGGCGATCCTTCCCGCGCTGGCACTCGCCCTCGGCACCATGGCCGTGTTCTCCCGGCTGATCCGCTCCGACATGATCGCCACGCTCAAGGAGGACTTCATCCTCTCCGCACGATCCAAGGGCCTGAGCGACCGGTACATCCTCTTCCGCCACGCCCTTCGCCCGAGCTCGCTGAGTTTGATGACCATCGTCGGCATCAGCTTCGGAGCGCTGCTCGGTGGCACCGTCGTCATCGAGCAACTCTTCGCCATCCCGGGTCTCGGTGGCTCGCTGATCGCAGCGATCAACGGGCGCGACATCATCCTGATCCAGGGCATCACGGTCTTCATCGCCGTGATGTTCATCATCATCAACACGGTGGTCGACCTGCTGTACGCCGTGATCGACCCACGAATCCGGAGGAGCTGATCGTGTCGACCACCGACAACGCCATCGACAACGCGATCGACGCCGAGATCGTCAAGCAGTACGGCGGACCGGGCGCTGACCCCAAGGGCGACTTCGTCGCTCCGCCCGGCGTCAAGCAGCCTCGACAGTCCATGTTCGGCGTGTTCAAGCAGATGCCGATCCTGGTCAAGATCGGCGTGATCTGGCTCATCTTGGTCTTCGCCGGTGCGATCTACGCCCAGCTCGACGCGAGGGTCTTCAACGGCTCGCTCCCGCTCGCCGATCCGAACCTCCAGCTCAACAACTTCAATCCGGCAACCGGCGAATTCGGCACCGCGGAGCCGCTGGAGTCGCCGTCGTGGGAGCATCCGCTCGGAACCGACGCCCTCGCCCGTGACACGTTCTCACGCGCGCTCCACGGCGCCTGGGTCAGCGTGACCGTCGCCGTGGTCTCGGTGACGTGCGGCGTGCTCGTCGGCGGGATCCTCGGTTCGCTCGTGGGATTCGTTCGCGGCAAGACCGAGACGGTCTTCATGTCGTTGATCGACGTGCTCCTCGCGTTCCCGGCACTGGTGCTGCTGTTGGCGCTGATCTCGATCTTCGAGGTGCGAGATCTCTTCGTCATCAGCTTCGTGATCGGCCTGTTGTCGATCCCTGCCTACATGCGGGTCTCGAGGGCGAACAGCCTGGCGATCTCCAACCGTGAGTTCGTGATGGCGGCCCAGGCGATCGGTACCAAGAAGCGCACGATCCTGTGGCGCGAGATCATCCCCAACGTGATGCCCACGCTGATCGCCTACGCGATGGTCGCTGCGGCCGGTGTCATCGTGGTCGAAGGTGCGCTCTCGTTCCTCGGGCTGAGTGTGCAGCTGCCGCAGGCGACGTGGGGCAACATGATCAACCAGGCGCGGCGGGACATCAAGGTCAGCTTCGCCCAGGTGTTGTATCCGGCCCTGATCCTCACGTTCACCGTGTTGGCGCTCAACCAGGTGGGCGACTTCTTCCAGCGGCGCAGCTCGCACCGCTCGTCGTCGCTCTGAGCGTTCAGACGGCCACGACCGTCCGTTCGGCGATGCGCAGCCGCGGGAGGAAGTACTGCACGAGGGGGCCGATGCCGAGCGCGAACACGGCGGTGCCGACGCCGATCGCGCCGCCGAGCGCGATGCCGATCACGAGCACCGTCAACTCGATGGAGGTGCGAGCGACGCGGATCGAGATCCCCCGCTTGGCAAATCCGGTCATCAGCCCGTCGCGAGGGCCGGGACCGAGCCCGGCGCCGATGTAGAGCCCCGATCCGATCGCGATCACCACCACGCCGCCGAGCATCATCGCCGTGCGTGCGACGAGCAGTTCCGGTTCGGGGACGAGCGGCAGGACGAGGTCGACGACCAGCCCGATCTCGATGGCATTGAGCACGGTGCCGAGTCCCATCGTCTCGCCGAGCGGGATCCACAGCACCAGCAGCACGACGCCGGTGATGATCGTGACCTGACCGACGGGCAGCCCGGTCAGCTCGGCGACGCCGGTGTGGAACACGTCCCAGGGGGCCGCCCCGAGGTTGGCGTCGATCAGGAGCGCGATCCCGACACCGAACACTGCCAGCCCGAGCACACACCGAGCAATGCGCTCGACAGGCCGATCGGTGGGGAGGAATCGGTGCACCCCGGCACGCTAACCATCGGGATTCGGCGTTGCAGCCCGCGTTGCGATGAGCGAGCGCGCGCGTATGCGGTCCCTTCGCTCATCGCAGCGGTGGTGGTGCAGGTTGCGATGAGCGAGAGGGCGCGTATGTGGTTGCTTCGCTCATCGCAGCGGGGGTGGAGCGGCACGGAGAACTCTGCGACACCCTTCGTTCACACTGGGCACATGATGTTCCAGACTCGATGTGCCGGATGTGATGCCCCGGGTGCCGCCGTGTGCACCACCTGCCGATTTGCGCTGCTCGGGCCTCGCCCGCAACCGGGAGCGCACGGCGTGCGCGCTGCGTTGCCCTTCACGGGGCGAGCGCGCAAGGTCGTGCTCGGCCTCAAGTACCGCAACCGGCGCCAGGTTGCTCGTCACCTCGCCGGACTCGTGGTGAACGCGGTCGTCGCCAACGGCGACCATCTCAACGTCGACCTCGTCACGTGGGCACCGACGAGTTCTGCCCGGCGTCGCTCACGGGGGTTCGACCAGGGTGAACTCGTCGCCCGCCACGTCGCCCGTCAACTCGGGGTGCCGTGCCGTCGGCTGCTCGTTCGGTCCGGCCCTGCCGTAGCCCAGACAGGCAGGACGCGCATCGAGCGGCTCAACGGCCCCCAGTTCGC